>NZ_JBJDRE010000019.1:77500-93388 GCF_044987315.1 Devosia sp. ZW T5_3 | reverse complement strand
GATTTTGGGGTGGGGGATAAGTTTGTTGGGGGCCGCTGTTCCCCCCAATTATCGTCATCACCCGGCTTGTCCGGGTGATCCATGTCTGGGCATCAGCGGCAGCATGGATTGCCCGGACGAGCCGGGCAATGACGGTGGGGGTAGCGTTGGGAAGAGGCAACGAGATCCCGTGCCGACCCGAGAAAACAGAGGTTCCCGCTTTCGCGGGAATGACATTGTGGGGTGGAGGGAGCCACAGGGGGGGCAGGAAGGCCGTGTCCAGTGTGGGGAGAGCGCGCAGCATGGATTCCGGCCTGCGCCGGAATGACATTGTGGGTGGTACGAGTCCCGAACGAACACTCCCCCTCAAGCCGGAGGGAGGCGATGGTGCTGATGGCAGCGTCAAAAAACTAGAACTTGTAGCGCAGGCCCAGGGTGGCGGCGTTGGAGCCGTCTAGATTGGCGATGGTGCTGAAACCGCCGGAGCGGTGCTGGACGCGGCCGAGCACTTCCCAATTGGGCGCCGCGGCGTGGGAAATGGCGATTTCGGGGCCGAGATAATAAAGGAAGGGCGCACCATCCTCGCCATTCTGCTCGGCGCGGGTCGCTTCGGCGCCGATCAGGTCGGTCACTACGGAGAAGCCCCCCGTGATCGATGTGGCGATGCGGAAATCGCCCAATTGCCAGCCATCATAGCGGATCACGGCGCCGGCCCATGCCTCGGCCGAGCTTTTATCGCCCAGGCGGGCGCCGAAACCGGCTTCGACACCGAATTTGAGACCCTGTGGGACCTGGTGGAAGAATTGCTGATAGCCCATGCCAACGAAGAAATTGCTCTCATAGTTGACGTTCCAGAAGGCCAGCGTATCCCCGAAATAGCCCTCCGAAAACGGTCCGCCCATGACGAAGACGTTGCGTTCGACGGAGTCGTTCGCTTCCTGGGCTTGAGCCACAGGAACAATGCTTGCCAGCAGAGCGCAGGCTAGAGGCAGGGCGATCTTCAACACGACGGAAATTCCAGACTGGGTGACGACAGGGCAGGCTGTGCGCGGGCAACAGCTTGCGCCAGCATGCCAAGGTGGCCGCACCACATTAAAAAAATGTGTCTAGTGTGGGGCGGAAATGGATTGAACCGCAGTATAGCCGCAAGCGGCCGCGGGGAAGCGGACTTTGTGCAACACTGTCCTGCGCGTCAGTTATTGATGCGGGTGATCAGCCAGTCGCTGGTGCTGCAGCTGTCGTCAGAGCAGACATTGGCAAGCCACAAGGCGCCATTGGCAAAGCCTACGCCTTCATCGGTGACGATCAGATCGGCATAATCCTGATTGGCGATGGCATCGATGGTTTCAGGCAGCAGCAGGGCATCGAAATTACCGGTGAAATCCTGCGGCGTGAAAATGTCGTAGAGCTCCCCATTGGCGGCGACCTCGAAAGGATAGCTGCCCATATCGGCCAGCGCCTGGCTATCGCCTTCGGCAAAGGCGGTGGTGAGGGTGGTGAAATAGGCGTCGAAATTGCCTGCCGCTTCGATGCCATAGACGCCTTCAAGGGCGGCAAAGACATCGTCGTCGGTTTGGGCGAGGGCAGGGCTCGCGGCAAAGGCCAGCAGCAGAATGGCAGCAAGAATGCGCATGAAATCTCCTCGGATGAGCGAGTCAGGTGTCACAAAGGCCGCTCGGCCATGATCATATAATTGACGCCCATGTCGCGCGAGGCGCGCCATTCATCGGCCAGCGGGTGATAGACCACCCCGGTTTCCCCCGTGACCTTGAGCCCATTGCGGGTCAGCAGCGCCTTGATCTCGTCGGGGGTGAGGAATTTGTTCCAGTCATGGGTGCCCACCGGCAGCCAGCGCAGCACGCGCTCGGCGCCGATGATGGCCAGCGCATACGCGCGGGCGGTGCGGTTGAGGGTGGCGGTCAGCATGAGGCCGCCGGGCTTGACCAGATCGGCGCAGCTTTTCATATAAAGCGGCACGTTATCGACATGCTCGACCACTTCCATATTGAGCACCATGTCATATTTTTTGCCCTTGGCGGCGAGGGCTTCGCTGGTGGTCGTTTGATAGTCGATATCGAGGCCAGACTGCTCTGCATGGAGCCGGGCAATAGTGATATTGCGCTCGGCCGCATCAATGCCGGTGACCGTCGCGCCCAGCCGGGCCAGGGGCTCGCAGAGCAGGCCACCGCCGCATCCGACATCGAGAATGGTCAGGCCCTCGAACGGGCGCATGGCGCCGCCATCGCGACCGAAACGGGTCAGCAGATGATCGCGGATATAGGCCAGGCGCACGGGGCTGAATTTGTGCAGCGGCTTGAACTTGCCCTTGGGGTCCCACCATTCCTCGGCCATCGCGGTAAACTTGGCGATCTCGGCGTCGTTGATCGTGGTCTGGGTCATGGGGCGGCTCCGTTTGGTTCTCCATATGCCCCGTTCGAGGTGAGGCAGGCAAGGCGCGTGGGGTCGCAGGTGAGCGATCGCTGTTGATCGCGCCCCGGCTTTGTCGTATGTCCCGGCGCGAATTCAGAGCGTACCGGCGGGTTCTGCCGGAGGAACGGGGTAGGGGTCTTGGCCCGCATAGTCGTCAAGTTCGGTGGCACGTCAGTGGCCACTGTCGAACGTATTCGCCAGGCCGCGCGCCATGTGAAGCGCGAAGTCGAGGCCGGCAACGAGGTGGCGGTCGTCGTCTCGGCCATGTCGGGCAAGACCAATGAACTGGTCGGCTGGGTCAATGAAGCCAGCCCGCTGCACGATGCGCGTGAATATGACGCGGTCGTGGCTTCGGGCGAGCAGGTGACTGCGGGCCTGATGGCCATCGTGCTGAGCGAGATGGGTATTCAGTCGCGCTCTTTTGCCGGCTGGCAGGTGCCGATCCATACCGATGACGCGCATGGCGCGGCGCGGATCACCGAGATCGATCCGACCGAACTCAACAAGCGCCTTGGGGATGGCTGGGTGCCGGTGATCACCGGGTTCCAGGGCATTTCCCCCCATGGCCGCGTGACGACTTTGGGCCGGGGCGGTTCGGACACCTCGGCGGTGGCCGTGGCGGCGGCGATCAAGGCGGATCGTTGCGATATCTATACGGATGTGGACGGTGTTTACACGACCGACCCGCGCATCGTGCCCAAGGCGCAGCGGCTGACCAAGATTTCCTTTGAGGAAATGCTGGAAATGGCTTCACTCGGCGCCAAGGTGCTGATGATCCGCTCGGTTGAAATGGCAATGGCGCATAAGGTGCGTCTCCTGGTGCGGTCAAGCTTTGATGACCCGGACGCGCCACAGCTGGCGCCGGACGGGAGCCCGGGCGTTCCCGGCACGCTGGTATGCGATGAGGAAGAGATCATGGAAAAGCAGATCGTTTCGGGCGTGACGCTCGCCAAGGCAGAGGCCAAGATCACCCTGCGCGACGTCAAGGACAATCCCGGTGTCGCCGCCGCCATTTTCGGCACGCTGGCAGATCAGGGCATTATCGTTGACATGATCGTGCAGAACATTGCCGATGATGGGGCGACCACCGACATCACCTTCACCGTGCCCGACAGCGAGTATGACAAGGCGATCAAGACGCTGAAAGATGCGGGCGATCGCATCGAATATGCGCGGATTTCCGGCTCAAAGGGCGGGGCAAAGGTCTCGGTCGTGGGCGTGGGCATGCGTAGCCATGCGGGCGTTGCATCCTCGATGTTCAAGGCTTTGGCCGACAAGGGCATCAACATACAGCTGATCACCACTTCGGAAATCAAGACCTCGGTGCTGATTGATGAGCAATATGCTGAGCTTGCGGTTCGCGCGTTGCACACCTATTACGGTTTGGACAAGAAGGACGCCTGAGATCAGTTGAGGGGATCTCGGCCGCTCCTTTAAGCAGGGGGGTGGCTTTTGCGGGCCGCCAATAAGGCATGGTTACGTCCATAGGCGGCCCGAGGGTGCTGCTGCGGCAATTGCGCGAAACGATGGCGGAGCCCCTGGCAAGCCAGGAGCGGCTGGACAAAATTGTCTCGCTGATCGCCGAAAATATGCGCGCCGATGTGTGCTCGTTCTATGTGCTGCGCGATGACGGCGCGCTGGAACTGTTCGCCACCAAGGGCCTTGCCAAAGAATCCGTCCATATGACGACGCTCCGGCTGGGCGAAGGGCTGGTCGGGCTGATCGCGGCCGAAGCCGAGCCGCTGTCGCTGGACGATGCGCCGTCTCATCCCGCCTTTGCCTATCGCCCGGAAACCGGGGAAGACCGCTATTTCGCCTTCCTCGGCGTGCCGGTGCTGCGTGCCGGGCAGACGCTGGGCGTGCTCGTCGTGCAGAATGTCGAGCGGCGCAAATATGGCGAGGACGAAACCGAGGCGATGCTGACTACGGCCACAATCCTGGCCGAGATGATCGCCACTTCCGACTTCGACAATCTGATCAAGCCGGGCTCCGATATCGATCTCAGGCGTCCCCGCATGTATACCGGCGTCAGCTTCACCGACGGCATTGCCCTGGGCACCGTGGTTCTGCACGACCCGCGAGTCGTCGTGACCAATTTCATCGCCGAGGATACCGAGCAGGAAAAAATCCGGCTCGAATCGGCGCTGGAAAAGATGCGCGTCTCGATCGACGCCATGCTCGACCATGGCGACATGCAGCCCAGCTCGGATCACCGGGAGATTCTGGAAACCTATCGCATGTTCGCCAATGACCGGGGCTGGGTGCACCGGCTGACCGAGGCGATCGATAACGGGCTTTCGGCGGAAGCCGCCGTCGAGCGGGTGCAGAACGATACGCGTGCGCGCATGCTGCGCCAGACCGATCCCTATATTCGCGACCGGCTGCACGATCTGGACGATCTGGCCAATCGCCTGCTGCGGGTGCTGACCGGGGATGGCCATGCGCTGGGGCGCAAGGAATTGCCCGAGAACGCGATTCTGGTCGCCCGCAATATGGGGCCGGCCGAACTGCTCGAATATGACCGCACCAAGCTGCGCGGCGTCGTGCTCGAAGAAGGCGGCGCAACGGCTCACGTGGCCATTGTCGCGCGGTCGCTGGGGCTGGTGGCTGTCGGACAGGCGCAGTCGATCGTCTCGATGTGCGAGACCGGCGACGAGATCAT
This sequence comes from Devosia sp. ZW T5_3, assembly GCF_044987315.1. Taxonomy (NCBI): domain Bacteria; kingdom Pseudomonadati; phylum Pseudomonadota; class Alphaproteobacteria; order Hyphomicrobiales; family Devosiaceae; genus Devosia; species Devosia sp. ZW T5_3. Next base: position 88,317 of record NZ_JBJDRE010000019.1, on the reverse strand, counting down.
CATCGATGGCACGGCCGGCATCGTGCATTTGCGGCCGACGCCCGATATCGAGCAGGCCTATGTCGACAAGGTGCGGGTTTCGGCCCGGCGCCGGGCGCATTATGCCGCGCTCAAGGACAAGCCCTCCATCACCAAGGATGGCGTGGAAATCACGCTGCTGCACAATTCGGGGCTGGTGGCCGATCTGCCCATGCTGGACGATACCGGCGCTTCGGGCGTGGGGCTGTTCCGCACCGAATTGCAGTTCATGATTGCCTCGCGCCTGCCACGCCTGCCCGAGCAGATGGAGCTTTATGCCGAGGCGATGGCCATTGCCGGGGACCGGCCGGTGGTGTTCCGCCTGCTCGATATCGGCGGCGACAAGGTGCTGCCCTATCTGCGCTCGGCGCAGGAGGAAAACCCGGCCATGGGCTACCGTTCGATCCGGCTGGGGCTGGATCGGCCGGGCCTGTTGCGCACGCAAATCCGCGCGCTGCTGATGGCGGCCAATGGGCGGCCGCTCAAGATCCTGGTGCCCATGGTCACCGAGACGTTTGAATTCCTGCAGACCCGCATGGTGGTGCAAAAGGAAATCGAGCGGCTGCGGCGGGCCGGCAAGCCGACGCCGTCACGGCTGGAACTGGGCGCCATGGTGGAAGTGCCATCATTGCTGTTCGAACTCGATCAATTGTTGCCCGAGGCCGATTTCGTCTCGATTGGTTCCAATGATCTGGTGCAGTTCCTGACCGCGTCGGACCGGGCCAATCCGCGCGTGTCCAAGAATTACGACCCCATTGCATTGCCCCGGCTGCGGGCCATCCGCATGGTTGTAGAGGCGGCCAAGCGCTACAATATTCCCATCACCATGTGCGGCGAGTTGGCCGGCAAGCCGCTGGAAGCGCTGGCGCTGATGGCGATCGGCATGACGCGGCTCTCCATGGGGCCGGCCTCGATCGGGCCGATCAAGGAAATGGTGCTCAATCTCGATCTCAAGCCGATCCAGCAATCGGTGGGCGCGGCATTGAGCGAAGGGGCCGACGGGGCGACGATCCGGCAGCTGCTGCAAGAATGGATCGACAAACAAAATCTCCCTGTGGCGTGAGACCTGCCACGACCTCGTGGTTCGACAAGCTCACCATGAGGTCTACTGGTCGCGCGGTTTTTGAACAGACCTCATCCTGAGCCTGTGGAAGGACGAGGTCGCGGCACAATGCTGCCAAACCCTTGCGATCCGGCGGCGTTGCCCCTAAAGCGTGACGCTCGCAGACTTGAAAGACCCTATCGATGGCATCTCTTCCCCAGGACAAGCTCGACGCGCTCGAGACGCGGTTTCAGTATGTCGAGGCGGCATTGTCGGGTGGGGCCGGGCCGGATGAATTCGTCAAATTTTCCAAGGAACATGCCGAACTCGCCCCGATCGTCGGCGAAATCCGGGCCTATAACAAGGCCCTGAAGGATCGGGCCGAGGCCGAGGAGCTGCTCAAGAGCGGCGACAAGGACCTGGCCGAAATGGCCCAGGCGGAGATTGAAGAGCTCGACGAAAAGATCGAGGCTTTGTTCCAGGCCGTGCGCATTCTGCTGCTGCCCAAGGACGAAGCGGATGAGAAGTCGATCATTCTCGAAATCCGTGGCGGCACGGGTGGCGATGAGGCGGCTTTGTTCGCAGGCGATCTCTTCCGCATGTATGAGCGCTATGCCGCCAATCACGGCTGGAAGGTTTCCGTGATGGAAGAAAGCCCCGGCGAAATGGGGGGCTTTAAGGAAATCATCGCCAATGTCTCGGGCAAGGGCGTCTATGCGCGGATGAAGTTTGAATCGGGCGTGCATCGTGTGCAGCGCGTGCCGGCAACGGAGGGCTCGGGCCGTATCCACACCTCGGCGGCCACCGTGGCGGTGCTGCCGGAAGTGGAAGATATCGATATCGAAATCCGCAATGAGGATATCCGCATCGATACGATGCGGGCCTCGGGCGCGGGCGGGCAGCACGTCAACACCACCGATTCGGCAGTGCGTATTACCCATATTCCCTCGGGCCTTGTCGTCACCTCGGCGATGAAAAGCCAGCACCAGAACCGCGCGCAAGCCATGCTGGTGCTGCGATCGCGGCTCTATGAAATGCAGCGCGAGGAACGCGACAGTGCCCGCTCGGCCGAGCGCAAGGGGCAGGTGGGGTCGGGCGATCGTTCCGAGCGCATCCGCACCTATAATTTCCCGCAAGGCCGGGTCACCGATCACCGCATCAACCTGACACTCTATAAGCTCGACAAGGTGATTGCTGGTGAAGCGCTGGACGAATTGATCGAAGCGCTGATCACCGAAAGCCAGGCCGAACAATTGGCGGCGATGGAGCAGTCCAACTGACCGCCACACCCACGATCGGGGCGCTATGGCGCGGTTGGCGCGATGCCTTGGACCGGCAGGGTTTTGCTTCCCCGGCGCTCGACGCCAAGTTGCTGGCCGGCCACGGGCTGGGGCTGACGGCGCTCGACATGGCGCTGCGCGAAAATGAGCCGGTCGAAGCCGGGGCGGCCGAGCGGATCGCCGAATTGATGCAGCGACGCCTGAGCGGCGAGTCCGTGGCGCGGATCATCGGCGAGCGGGAATTTTACGGCCTGGCCTTTGCGCTCAATGGCGCGACGCTCGAGCCGCGGCCGGAAACCGAATTGCTGGTGGAAATGGCGCTGGAGGCCCTGCCCCAGGGCGGGCAGCTGCTCGATCTGGGAACCGGCACGGGATGCATTCCCATCGCAGTGCTGGTCAATCGCGCCGACGCAACTGGCGTGGCGACGGATCTGAGCGCGGAGGCATTGGTCGCCGCGCGGGGCAATGCTGGGCGGCATGGCGTGGCCGAACGGCTGGTGTTTCTGCAGGGGAGCTGGTTTGAGGCTCTCGCCTCCAGGGGAGAGACCTTCGACCTGATCGTCTCCAATCCGCCCTATATCAATTCCGCGGTGATCGAGACCCTGGCCGACGAGGTTAAAAGCTTCGATCCCCGACTGGCGCTGGATGGCGGGCCCGATGGGCTGGCGCCTTACCGGGTGATTGCCCAGGAGGCTGGCAAACGGCTCAAGCGGGGCGGGCGTGTGCTGGTCGAGATCGGCTATGACCAAGGCGAGGCCGTCACCGGCCTGTTCGAGGCCGCCGGATTTACCGATGTCACGCTTCACAAAGACCTTAATGGCCTTGACCGGGTGGTCCGTGCACACCATGTTTAGACGGCCAGTCAGGCGATAAAGTGCGCCGCGCAATTAATGCTGGCAAAGACCGGCCGAACAATATAGCTTGCCCTTGCTGTCAACGGCGCATCATGGGCGCCACGGCGACACGCCACCCGATCATTTCCTGAGGCTGCAAGGTGCAGCGCGGTTCCGGCAGAGGCTGGAGCGACGCAGGATAGATCAGGATCATATGGCGACGCTGCACGATGGTGTCGGTCTTCATGAAGCCAGATAGAACCCCATGTTTCGAGCGCGAGCTTGGCCAGGGAGTGGCCAGACCAGGCAGATGCCGGTCCGCCAGACGTGTGACGCTTATTTTTCTAGAGTTAGATAAAGCGACCAGATGAGACCCAATAATCAGAACAAGAACCGGCAGCGTAGCCGGAACGGTGGACGCAAGCACGTCAACCCGTTGTCCCGCAATTTCGAGAGCAATGGTCCGGACGTAAAAGTCCGCGGTAACGCTGCTCACATTGCGGAGAAATATCTCCAGCTCGCCCGCGATGCGCAATCGAGCGGCGACTCGGTGATGGCGGAGAACTATCTCCAGCATGCCGAACATTATTTCCGCATCGTCACCGCCGCCCAGCAGGCCCAGAGTGGCCAGCGGCCGGATGGGCAGAGCCAGGACGATGATTTCGACGACGATATGCCCGAGATGAACTCGCGCTTCGCGTCGCCCCAGCCCATCCAGCAGCCAAGCCAGCAGGGTGACGGCGACGAGCAAAGCGAGGGTGATCGCGCCGAGCAGCCGCAACAGCAGCAGCAGGGCGAGCGCAACAATGATCGTGGCGATCGCCAGCGTCGTGACCGCCAGGAGCGGCCGCGTCAGGAACGTCCCCGTCAGGAGCGTCCCGCCGAGCAGCAGGAACAGCCGCAGATCGCCGCGGTGGCGGCCGAGCCGGTTGCCGAGAGCGACAATGAGGCATCAGCCGAACAGCAGGCCGAGGGCGAAGCCCGCAAGCCGCGCCGTCCACGCCGCCGCCGTCCGGCGGGTGGCGATGCCGGCGATCCGGCTGGCGCACCGCAGCCCGATGTCGGCGAATTGCCCGCCTTCCTCACCGGCGGCAAGACCGCAACCGCAGCGGAATAATCCGCAGCGACAATTTCAAAGGCCGGACAGCAATGTCCGGCCTTTTTAGTACCCCGTGTGCCAAGCCGTCGCTGCAACGTAAATTCAGGAGCTGGAACTGAGCGAGAGTATTGGACTGCAGGCCAGATTGGTTGGCTGGTATGTGCTGGTGACGATCGGTATTTTTGTATTCGCAATCCTGCTGGACGCGTTCATTGGCATCGGTCTTGGCACGGGCAATACAGTGGCAGGGATTTTCGCGGCTGCAGTTCCCGGCGACGTTTTCTATCGTCGCACCGGGTCACTGCCCAGCGCCGCCTTTTCATGGCGCATGGCTGGACTGTTTACGGTGTCAAACGTTCTGTTGGGCATGCTGTCATTGATTGCCTCTGCTGGTGCGTACGCGCAAATGCTGTCGTCTTCCTTCTTCTGGATCGCATTTGCTGTTCTCACCGCGATCAGTTTCGTCGCGCTACGCTTTGCATTCTCCTGGGGCGCAAAGCTCCGACAGCAAAAGGTGCAGAAGCGGGCGGTCTAGAGACACGCGTGCTTCCGGGCTGATGGCCGATGAGCGGGCAATGCGAATTTCCAAGGCCGGGCAGCAATGTCCGGCCTTTTCGTTTGCAAAGGCCTCCCCATATATCTGTCATGATGAAACAGCGCCGATATTGAAGCTGGTCGAATGGCGAAGCGCAAAAGTGAAAACCACTTTTGCTGCCATTCTTCCGGTCCGGGCGTTTCATCAGACGACGCTTCCGCCGTGGGTTCGGTGCCTTTGATGGGCCGGGCCGCGGGCGAGATCAGGAGAGTTGCATGAATATCGAAAAATACACCGAGCGGGCGCGCGGCTTTATCCAGAGCGCGCAGACCATTGCACTGGGCAAGGGGCATCAGCAATTTGCGCCGCTGCATCTGCTCAAGGTACTGCTTGACGACGATCAGGGCATGGCCAATGGGCTGATCGAGCGCGCCGGGGGCGACCCCAAGGCAGCGCGGGCGGCCGTCGAGGCGGCCCTGGCGAAAATTCCATCCGTATCGGGCGACGGTAGCCAGTTGTATCTGAGCCGCGAAATTGCGCGCGTGTTCGACACCGCCGAAAGCGCGGCGCAGAAGGCGGGCGACAGCTATGTCACCGTCGAGCGGCTGTTGCTGGCTTTGGTGGTTGAAAAAGACACCGATGCGGGCAAAATCCTGAGCTCGGCCGGCGTGACGCCGCAGGGGCTGAACACGGCTATCGAGGCGATCCGCAAGGGCCGCACCGCGGATTCGGCATCGGCCGAGAACAGCTATGATGCGCTCAAGAAATATGCGCGCGACCTGACTCAGGATGTGCGCGAGGGCAAGCTCGACCCGGTGATTGGCCGCGACGAGGAAATCCGCCGCACCATTCAGGTGCTGAGCCGCCGCACCAAGAACAATCCGGTGCTGATCGGCGAACCCGGCGTGGGCAAGACGGCGATTGCCGAGGGTCTGGCCATCCGCATCGTCAATGGCGATGTGCCGGAGAGTCTCAAAAACAAGTCGCTGCTATCGCTCGACATGGGATCGCTCATTGCCGGCGCGAAATATCGTGGTGAGTTCGAGGAACGCCTCAAGGGCGTGCTGAGCGAAGTCACGTCCTCGGATGGGCAGATCATTCTGTTCATCGACGAAATGCATACCCTGGTGGGGGCCGGCAAGTCGGATGGGGCGATGGACGCCTCCAATCTGCTCAAGCCCGCTTTGGCGCGGGGTGAGCTGCATTGCGTGGGCGCGACGACGCTGGATGAATATCGCAAATATATCGAGAAGGACGCGGCGCTGGCCCGGCGGTTCCAGCCGGTCTTTGTCGACGAACCGACGGTGGAAGACACCATCTCGATCCTGCGCGGGCTCAAGGAAAAGTATGAGCTGCATCACGGCATCCGGATTTCCGACTCGGCCCTGGTGAGCGCGGCGACCTTGAGCAATCGCTACATCACCGACCGTTTCCTGCCCGACAAGGCCATCGATTTGATGGACGAGGCGGCGGCGCGGTTGCGCATGGCGGTCGATTCCAAGCCCGAGGCGCTGGACGAACTCGATCGCCGCATCATGCAGCTCAAGATCGAGCGCGAGGCCTTGCGCAAGGAAGACGATGACGGCTCGCGCATCCGGCTCGAACGGCTCGAAGGCGAATTGGGTGGGCTCGAAGAGCAGGCCCAGACGCTGTCGGCCAAGTGGCTGGCGGAAAAGGATCGCCTGCAGGGCAGCCAGAAGCTCAAGGAAGAACTCGACGCGGCGCGCAGCCAGCTCGAAATCGCCCAGCGGCGCGGCGACCTCGGCAAGGCCGGGGAGCTGGCCTATGGCGTTATTCCAGAGCTCGAAAAGAAGATCAAAAGCGCTGACGAAGCCAATGGCAACGATCCGCTGATGGCGGCAGAAGTGGTGACACCAAGCGATATTGCGCAGGTCGTGTCCCGCTGGACCGGCATTCCGGTGGACCGGATGCTGGAAGGCGAGCGCGAAAAGCTGCTGCATATGGAGACGTCGCTGGGCGCCCGCGTTATCGGGCAGGCCGAAGCGGTGGCCGCCGTGGCTCGGGCCGTGCGCCGTTCGCGGGCGGGCCTGCAGGATCCGAACCGGCCGATCGGCTCGTTCATGTTCCTGGGACCAACCGGTGTCGGCAAGACCGAGCTGACCAAATCGCTGGCGCAATTCCTGTTCGATGACGAAACCGCCATGGTGCGGCTCGACATGAGCGAGTTCATGGAAAAGCATTCTGTGGCCCGCCTGATCGGCGCGCCTCCGGGCTATGTCGGCTATGACGAAGGCGGTGTGTTGACCGAAGCCGTGCGGCGACGGCCGTATCAGGTCGTGCTGTTCGACGAGATCGAGAAGGCGCATCCGGACGTGTTCAATGTTCTCTTGCAAGTGCTCGATGACGGTCGTCTCACCGACGGGCAGGGCCGCACGGTGGATTTCCGCAATACGGTGATCATCCTTACCTCCAATCTGGGGGCCGAATATCTGGTCGACCTCAAGGACGGGGAATCGGTGGAACTGGTGCGCGGCAAGGTGCTCGACATGGTCAAAGCGGCGTTCCGGCCCGAATTCCTCAACCGGATCGACGAGATCCTACTGTTCCACCGGCTGGGCCGCGAACATATGGGCTCCATTGTCGATATCCAGTTCGGCCGGCTGCAGCAGCTGCTTCGGGATCGCGACATCAATCTCGAATTGACGCCGCGGGCTCGTGAATGGCTGGCGCATGAAGGCTATGATCCAGCCTACGGTGCGCGTCCGCTCAAGCGGGTGATCCAACGTTCGGTGCAGGATGGTCTAGCCGAGGAAATCCTGGGTGGCCGGGTCAGCGACGGCTCCAATGTGGTGGTCGATGCCAATGATGATGGCATCGTGCTGCTGCCGGGCGGACCGGCCACGGCCGATGCCGCTGCCTGATCAGACGCGATGGGCCGGTCGAAAGACCGGCCCATTTGCTGTGTGGGCTCTTGCGCGACGGCATTCCACGTGCAAGAACAAATGCAGAACAATGAGGAGTGTAAAATGCGTGACAAGATCGATTATATCGAGTTCCCCTCAACCAATCGGGGGCAGACCAGTGCGTTTTTCCAGGCGGCCTTTGGTTGGGGCATGACCAGCTATGGTCCCGATTATGATGGGCTGAACGATGCCGGCATTGATGGCGGCGTCGATCAGGCCAGTGGCAAGGTCGCCGCGACCATGGCCATTGTGCGGACTGATGATCTCGATGCAGCGGAGCAGCGGGTGATCAAGGCGGGCGGCGTCATCACGCGGGCGCAGTTCGACTTTCCCGGCGGAAGGCGCTTTCACTTTCGCGAGCCGGGCGGAAATGAGCTAGCGGTGTGGGTCGCGCGGGAATAGGCTGTTCACCTAAGGGTTGAGGGACCTCCAATGAGCCAGGATATTGCCGCGCCGCAAAGCCGGCACTTCGTGCTGATCGCGGCAATCCTGGCCTCGAGCATGGGCTTTATCGATGGCTCGGTGATTTCGATCGCCATCCCGGCCATTCGCGCCGACCTGGGCGCCACGCTCGCCGATGCGCAGTGGATCAGCAATGGCTATCTGCTGTTCCTGTCGGCGCTGATCCTGTTGGGTGGCGCCGCCGGCGACCGGTTCGGGCTGCGCACCACTTTCGGCTGGGGCATTGTGGCGTTCGTCCTGGCCTCCATGGTCTGCGCGTTGGCGCCCAGCCCTGCGGTTCTGGTCATAGCCCGTGCAGTGCAGGGCGCCGGCGCCGCCTTCATGGTGCCGGGCAGCCTCGCCATCATCGCCAAGGCCTATCCGCGCGAGGAACGCGGCAAAGCCATCGGCATTTGGGCGGCTGCATCCTCGCTCACCTCCATTGCCGGTCCGATCATTGGCGGCTTCGTTTTGACCGCCTTCGGGGATTGGAGCTGGCGGCTGGTCTTTGCCATCAATCTGCCGCTGGGCGCGATTGCCTTGGCGCTCCTGTGGTTCAAGGTCAGCGCAGATCAGCCCGAGGCTGGGCGGCGGCTCGATGTCATTGGCGCAGCCCTGGCTACGCTGGCTTTGATGCTGATTGCCTATGGCCTCACCGGCGACGGCAGCGAGAGCACGCCGGGCCTGCTGCATATGGCAGGTTTTGTTGGCGGCGGGCTGGTCCTCGGCGTGATCTTTCTTCTCTGGGAGGCGCGTACCGCATCCCCCATGCTGCCATTGCGGCTCTTTGCCAATCGGGCGTTCTCCGGGGCGAATGGGCTGACCTTCGCACTCTATTTTGCCCTGGGCGGCGCCATGTTCTTTCTGCCCATGACCATGATTGGCGGCTGGGGCGTCACCCCGGCCAATGTGTCCCTGGCCCTACTGCCCATGGGCGTATTGCTGACGGTGCTCTCTTCATTCAGCGGCAAATGGGCCGATACATTCGGCCCGGCGCCATTGATTGCCTTGGGTTCGCTGATCGTCGCCGCGGCCTTCTTCTTGCTGGGCATCACCACGCCGCTGCATAATGTGTGGTTTGCCGTGCTGCCCTGTGTCGCTCTCCTGGGGCTCGGGATGGGGCTGGTCGTCTCGCCGCTGTCGACAGCGGTCATGACCTCGGTGGCCGATCACGATACCGGCGTCGCCTCGGGCGTCAACAATGCCGTAGCCCGCGTGGCCGGGCTGATGGCCGTGGCGCTGCTGGGCTTGGTGGTGGCTTCGGTGTTCGAGCGCGCATTGGGCAGCGCCGCCGAATTGCCGATCTTCTTCGGCCTGCCCGCCAGCGGGCTGACCGAAACCGAGGAAACCATGCGCCTTGCCGCAACCGACGCCGCCTTTGCCGCCATCGCCTATGTCACCGCCGGATTGAGCCTGCTGTCAGCAGTGATCGCCTGGCTGACGCTGGAGCGCAAAAGCCTGCCGGCCCGAGCCTAGCGGACCGCGGCAGTATCCGCATGCGCCACCGTGACCGGCGCAGGATCGCGTGCCATCAGATCGTTGATCTGGGCCACGGTTTCCTTGAACTTGCCATCATAGCGCTGGGCCAGGGAATTTTCCTTGGGCAGCTTGACGCTGAGCGGATCGACCAGATTGCCGTTGATATGCATTTCAAAATGCAGATGCGGCCCCGTCGATTGGCCGGTCGAGCCGACATAGCCGATCACCTGGCCCTGCCGCACCCGCACGCCCGGCTTCATGCCATCGGCAAAGCGCGACATGTGGCCATAGGCGGTTTCATAGCCATTGACGTGCTTGATCTCGATCTTGTTGCCATAGCCCGATTGCCAGCCCGCCAATTGGATGGTGCCGTCGCCCGAGGCATAGATCGGCGTGCCCGAGGGCGCGGCCAGATCGACGCCGGTATGCAGCTTGCGCGTATGGAAAATGGGATGGATGCGATAACCGAAGCGCGAGCGCAGCGTGCCGCCGCCTTCGAGCGGCCGGCGGGTGAGGAAGCGCTTGCCCGTCTCGCCATCGGGATCGTAGAAATCCACCATGCCGTCATCGGTGCCGAAGCGATAAAGCTGGCGCGTCGTCGAGCCTAGGGTCAGCCCGACATAAAGCAGCTGCTTGCGCCCGCTCGCATCGGGCGCCGATTCCAGCAGCTCGATGGAATCGCCAGCGGTGATGCGTTTGTTCATATCCACATCATAGGCAAACATGCCGATGATCCGCTCGATCGTGTCATCGTCCAGATCGTGCTTGCGGCCGGTCTCCCAGATCGAGCGATAGATCGAGGGCAGGTTGGAAACGTTGATCTGCTCGGCATCTTCCTTGGGGAATGCCACGAAGTCGGGCGCCAGCCCCACCACATATTGGCCGGTATCGGTCAGCGCGACGGTGGCGATATGCGGGTCGCCCGTCGCGCCATCGGGCCGGTAGATGCTCATGCGATAGGGTACCAGGCTGGTCGAACTGGAATTGAGCGGCCCATAGAGAATGCGCAGCCGAATGCCCGCCGGCAGGCCGGTCGCCGGAATGAGGTTTTTCAGCGTGTTCTCGACCATGGCGATCTGATTGGCGGTAAAGCCGTTCTTGGCCAGGGTATCCGACAGCGGGCCCACTTCGCGGATGGTTAGGAAGCGCTCGGTACGGCCCAGCGT
>NZ_JBJDRE010000019.1:67500-72500 GCF_044987315.1 Devosia sp. ZW T5_3 | reverse complement strand
ACAGCTCACTGGTCAAGCGTTCCTGCGGCGAAGATGTAACGGGTCTAAAACTGCCCACCGAAGCTTAGGGTTTGCACGTTTACGTGCAAGCGGTAGCGGAGCGTTCCGTAAGCCTGCGAAGCGGTACCTGTGAGGGGCCGTGGAGGTATCGGAAGTGCGAATGATGACATGAGTAGCGACAAAAAGTGTGAGAGACACTTTCGCCGAAAGTCCAAGGGTTCCTGCGCAATGCTAATCAGCGCAGGGTTAGCCGGCCCCTAAGGTGAGGCAGAAATGCGTAGCCGATGGGAACCACGTTAATATTCGTGGGCCAGGTGGTAGTGACGGATCGCGCAGGTTCGTATCCCCTTATTGGATTGGGGGTGCGATGAGCCGGTTCCTGGAAATAGCTCCACCAATATTGACCGTACCCTAAACCGACACAGGTGGACTGGTAGAGTATACCAAGGCGCTTGAGAGAACTATACTGAAGGAACTCGGCAAATTGCATGCGTAACTTCGGGATAAGCATGACTTCTACGAGGGCAACCTTGTAGGAGTGGCACAAAAGAGGGGGTGGCGACTGTTTATCAAAAACACAGGGCTCTGCGAAGATGCAAATCGACGTATAGGGTCTGACGCCTGCCCGGTGCCGGAAGGTTAAAAGGAGAGGTGAAAGCCTTGAATTGAAGCCCCGGTAAACGGCGGCCGTAACTATAACGGTCCTAAGGTAGCGAAATTCCTTGTCGGGTAAGTTCCGACCTGCACGAATGGCGTAACGACTTCCCCACTGTCTCCAGTATAGACTCAGCGAAATTGAATTCCCCGTGAAGATGCGGGGTTCCTGCGGTCAGACGGAAAGACCCCATGCACCTTTACTATAGCTTTACGCTGGCATTTGTGTCGGCATGTGCAGGATAGGTGGTAGGCTTTGAAGCAGGGACGCTAGTTTCTGTGGAGCCGCAAGATGAGATACCACCCTTATCGTCATAGATGTCTAACCGCGGCATAACAGTGTCCGGGACAGCGTATGGTGGGTAGTTTGACTGGGGCGGTCGCCTCCCAAAGAGTAACGGAGGCGCGCGATGGTGGGCTCAGGACGGTCGGAAATCGTCCGCTGAGTGCAATGGCATAAGCCTGCCTGACTGCGAGACTGACAAGTCGAGCAGAGACGAAAGTCGGTCATAGTGATCCGGTGGTCCCGCGTGGAAGGGCCATCGCTCAACGAATAAAAGGTACGCTGGGGATAACAGGCTGATAATGCCCAAGAGTCCATATCGACGGCATTGTTTGGCACCTCGATGTCGGCTCATCACATCCTGGGGCTGGAGCAGGTCCCAAGGGTATGGCTGTTCGCCATTTAAAGTGGTACGTGAGCTGGGTTCAGAACGTCGTGAGACAGTTCGGTCCCTATCTGCCGTGGGTGTAGGAATATTGAGAAGAGCTGACCCTAGTACGAGAGGACCGGGTTGGACGAATCTCTGGTGGACCTGTTGTGGCGCCAGCCGCATTGCAGGGTAGCTAAATTCGGACGGGATAACTGCTGAAAGCATCTAAGCAGGAAGCCTCCTTCAAAACTAGTATTCCCTTGAGAGCCGTGGAAGACCACCACGTCGATAGGCCGGGTGTGGAAGCGCAGCAATGTGTGAAGCTTACCGGTACTAATAGCTCGATTGGCTTGATCGTTCTCATTAATCTATGTCCGCATAGACTGTGAAATGATCGGTTAGAAATACACCAGACACCCCTCCTTGCATGGGAGAGGCGGTGTCCATACAGAACAAAAACCAGAATTCACACCGTATGTTTTTCGCTGACCTTGTGGTTCTTGCGAGGAGCCCAAGACCCGATCCCATCCCGAACTCGACCGTCAAATTCCTCTGCGCCAATGGTACTAAGTCTCAAGGCTTGGGAGAGTAGGTCGCTGCAAGGTCTGCAAAAAACATCCGGTTCTCATTACAACGCCGATAAGAATTCAAAAGCCCTCCACTGGAAACAGTGGAGGGCTTTTGCGTTCAAGGCATTGAAACACAACAAGCCCCAGCCATAATGCGGAAGCTGCGCTACTGGCGATGAAGGTGGGAAACCACCGGGGAATGCAGCCATCAAAGGCCGCTCGCCTGGGCATTGTTCGAGACACCAAAGGATGCCCCGTGCCGCTGCGTTCGGGGACTGGGGGGTAGGCATGCTGGAAACCGAGCGCCCGGACTTGAGCCTAAGCCCGCTCACCAGAAGCGCGGCAGCCGAACTCCATAACCTTCTCCAGCAAAACCGCGGCCATCTTACCGCGCATGGCGATTACGCCGAGCAAGTGGCGATGTCCCGCGACCAGGTCGAGGTCGAACTTGCAGCCGATTCCGCCAACCTGCGCTTTGGCGTTGTCCTGAGCGGAACTCTTATCGGCCGAATCGACCTGATTGCAGCAGATCCGCCCAAATATGGCTTGGGTTATTGGTTGGCGAAGAACGCGACGGGTCAAGGCTATGCGACCGCAGCGCTACGGGCGGTGATCGGCCATGCCGGAACGGAGCTGCACGCAACCGACATCTATGCCGGCGTGACGCGCGGCAATGCCAGGAGCGAAGCCCTGCTCGAGCGCCTGGGTTTTCTGCCCGTCCTGGACTTTGACAGCTACAGGCGGTTTCATCTTGGCCTGAGGTGAATGCGCAGGCGACAGATTCGGGGAATTGATGGTGGCTGAAGACCTGGCGGTGCTCCGCGCGCTTGGCGCTCCCGAGGCGCCCCTGCTCGGCGAGGGCGGCGAAGCCAGGGTTTATGCCCTGGGCGATCGGCAGGTCTTGCGCCTGTTGCGGCCTGGCGCTTCGTCCGCTCAGCAGACTGTTCGCGCCGAATTGCTGGCGGAAATCGCCGCCGGCCGCGGCGCAATCGCTTTTGCGACGCCGGAAGTCGAGCGAATCACCGAGATCGAGGGGCGCGTTGCGGTCGTCGAACGCCTGCTGCCCGGCATTCCGTTTTCACAAGCCTTGGCCGTGGCGCAGGGCGAAGAGCGGCAGCAGCTGCTGCTCGAATATCTCGATGCGGCCAGTCAGATCGGCGATATCGCGGTCAAAAGAGATTTCTTCGGCGACCTCGGTTCGGAGCAGGCCATCCGGCGCCCCAGCTATCGGGAATATCTGCAAGCGCGGCTGGAGATGACCCGCGCGCTGCCCGGTCCGCTCAGTCATTTGCCGATCGAGACCATCGAGGGCATGCCCGACTGTTCCGCCGGTGCACTCGTGCATTTCGATATCTTCCCCGGCAATGTCCTGGTCGATGCGGGGCGCGTCAGCGCCGTGATTGATTTCGGCGCGACCTCGATGATTGCCGATCGGAGGCTCGATTGCTGGTCGGCCGTTGCCTATCTCGATGCGGAACTGTCGCCGGACGCCAATCCAGGCGATCGTGCCCTGGCCCTCGATTGGCTGGAGCAGCGGGGACTAGCCGCCGACTTCGCCGCCGCCAAAGGCTGGATCGCCAGCTATTGGTGTTTTGCCCATGACGATCCCAAGGTGAGCGCCTGGTGCTCGCGCATCCTGGCGCCATAGAGAGCGGGCCGCGATTCGGTGCGCTCGACAAAGAACGAATCAGGCCTGATTCTGCACTCGCCGCGTGTTCGCTGTGGGAGAGGCCAATGCCTGATTCCGGTGTCGATATCGATCTCTTCCGCCGCCTCGAACAGGCCCTGCATCGCCCGGAGGTCCGGGGCTCGAGCGACGCAGTCAGCGCGCTTTTGGCCGAAGACTTTAGGGAGTTCGGCAGCTCTGGCACGATCTACGATAAGGCTATGGTGCTCGAGGCTTTGGCCCAAAGAGCGCCGGCCGCGGCGTCACCCTTGCCGGTGATTCTCGATTTTGCCGCACAAGCGCTCGCGCCGGATATCGTGCTGGTGACCTATCGCAGCGTTCGTCCTCCCCATGGGGACGACCCGGAACGGGCTGTGCTGCGCAGCTCGATTTGGCAGCATGCCGAGGGCTCATGGCTGATGCTGTTTCATCAGGGGACGCCGGTTCCGTCTCGTGCATGAACTGCCTTAGGATGCCGCGGCGCATCAGTTTCATCCCTGGAAAATTCTGCCGACGGAAGGGTACACTGACCAATCAAATAAGCGCAGGTGGGGACAATGACATTTTGGTTGGCGACTATCGGGATAGCAATCGTGGCGTACCTCCTTGGCTCGATCCCTACCGGCTATCTTGCAGGCAAGTTGTTTGGCGGAATTGATATTCGAGAACATGGCTCCAAATCGACGGGCGCAACGAATGCCTTGCGAGTCTTGGGCAAGTGGCCCGCGCTCGTTGTTCTTGTGGTGGATGTGCTTAAAGGCGCAGCCGCTGTCGCATTGGCGCAGTGGCTTTGCCTTTGGCTTGATGTCCAGGATCTAGAAGCTTGGACCGTTTTAGTAGCCGGGTTAGCTGCACTGCTGGGACATGGACGTTCTATCTGGCTGAAATTCACCGGTGGCAAATCAGCGGCAACCGGATTGGGCGTGTTGCTGGCAATGGCGCCAATCGTGGGTTTAGGCGCGGGACTGGTTTTCGGTTTGACGCTGGCGATTTCTCGCATTGTCTCCCTTAGCTCGATACTCGCCGCCTTAACGGGAATTGCTCTCGTCTTGGGCTTCGAACAGCCACTCCCCTATCGGTTTCTGGTCATCGCGGGCGGCATTTACGTGATTGCACGACATGCGGCCAACATTCAGAGATTGCTGGCGGGAACAGAGCCGAGGCTGGGACAAAAACTGTCGTAGTTGCTGTTCCATAATGAACCTTATGCGCAAGGCCGCCTATGGCGCCGGTCCGGGCGTGCCGTCTGATTCTGCAACGCGCCGTGGGCTTGCTCTTACACAAACAGGCAAAAAACCTATATAGTCACGATAGTCATCGTAACGCAGGAGGCCGCCATGTCCGCGACCAAGAAGCAGGAGCCCGAGGCCTGGACCGTGGCCAATGCCAAGGCGCATTTGTCCGAGGTTATTGAGCGCGCCCAGAGTGAGCCGCAGATGATCACGCGTAATGGCACGC
>NZ_JBJDRE010000019.1:0-60000 GCF_044987315.1 Devosia sp. ZW T5_3 | reverse complement strand
CGCGCCGGCCAGTGCCAGCGATGCCGATATCGATACGCTGATCAAGATCATCGAGAATGATCAAAGCCGGGCGGCGCTGATCGAGCGGTTGCAGCAATCGGCCAGCGCCGAGCCGGCGGTGCCGGCCGAAGCGCCGGCGGATCTGAGCATTGCCCGTCAGCTCGCCGAATATACCCGCAGCGTGGCGGAGGGGGCGTCGGCGACTTTTGCAGCAGTCGGTCAGGTGTTTTCCGATCTGCAACAGGGCTTTAGTGGCGCCGCCAATGGCGACCTGAATGCGCTGCGCGACATCGCCGTTGGCGTATTGCTGGTCGGTCTCGGCTTGTTCGGCAGTTTCCTCGTGCTGCGGCTGCTGGTGGTATGGCTGCAGGGCGTGATCGCCGGCCGCGTCGCCAATCGCGCCTGGTATGTGCGCCTGCTGGGCGCCGTGGGTGCCGCGGCCATCGATGGTGGCTCGGTGGTGCTGGCCTGGGCGATTGGCTATGTGCTGGCGCTCAGCGTCATCGGCGGCACGGCGGGACGGATGGGGATCAACCAATCGCTGCTGCTCAATGCCTTCCTCGTCGTGGAAATGAGCAAGCTGGTGGTGCGGGCGGTGCTGGTGCCGCGTCATAGCGCGCTGCGGCTGCTGCCTGTTTCGGACAGCAATGCGGCCTATTGGTCATTCTGGCTGGCGCGGGTCATTTCGCTGGTCGGCTATACCTTCATGTTCGTGTCGCCGGTGATTGCCGCCAACCTGTCGCTGGGGGCGGCGAGTGCGGTGCAGGCTTTGGTCATGGTGACGGCCGTGGTCATTGGCATCGTCATTGTGCTGCAGAACAAGCTTGATGTGCGGCACTGGCTCAATGAACTGGCGCACAAGCGCGAGAAGGATGGGCTGGGCCAGTTGTTCATGCTGGTCGGCCAGTTCTGGCACCTGGTGGCGATCGGCTATCTGCTGGCGCTGCTCGTGGTCTGGTTTGCCAATCCGGAACGGGCTTTGCCCTTCATGATCGCGGCCACGATCCAGTCGCTCATCGCCATTGTCATCGGCGCGGTCATTGTGGGTTTTGTCGGCCGCTTTGTCGGCGTCGGCCTGCGCCTGCCGGGGGATATCAAGGCGCGACTGCCGCTGCTTGAAGCGCGGCTGCATGCCTTTGTGCCCCGCGTCATGCAGGTGGTTCGCTGGGTGGTGATTGCCGGGGTGGTGGCGGCCATTTTGCAGGCGTGGTCGCTGTTCGATTTCCTGGGCTGGATCGGCAGCGAACAGGGCCAGCAGATCGCCGGCTCGATCGTGTCGGCCGCGCTGATCGTGCTGGTCTGCGTGGTGCTCTATGTCGTGGTCGCGTCCTGGGTGGAATATCGGCTCAATACCACGGTGGGCAAGGCGCCGACGCCGCGCGAGAAGACATTGCTCAACCTGTTCAAGAATGCCTTCACCATTGCTTTGGTGGTGTTCGGGCTGATGCTGGCGCTCGCCCAGATCGGGGTGAATATCGCCCCGCTCCTCGCCGGCGCCGGGGTGATTGGTCTGGCCATCGGGTTTGGTGCGCAAAAGCTGGTACAGGACATTATCACCGGCATTTTCATCCAGTTCGAGAATGTCATGAACGAGGGCGATGTAGTGGAGGCCGCCGGCAAGTCAGGCGTGGTCGAAAAGCTCACCATCCGCTCGGTAACCATTCGCGACATGACCGGCACGGTGCATCTGATCCCGTTCTCATCGGTGGACCAGGTCTCCAATATGGTGCGGGGCTATTCCTTCTATGTCGCCGAATTCGATGTCGCCTATGACAGCGATATCGAAGCGGTCAAGCAGGTGCTGCGCGATGCGTTCGTGGTGGCGATGCAATCGGAACACCGCGACATGGTGATCGATGATCTGGATCTGCAGGGCCTGGTGTCGCTGACCGGCGGGGCGATGAAAGTGCGGGCGCGCATCAAGACCATGGCCGGCAAGCAATGGGGCATTGGCCGGCTCTATAGCGAAACCGTCAAGCGTATGCTGGCCGAGCGCGATATTCGCAGCCCCTCCCAGATCGTCACCTACCGGACGGTGGACCGGCCGCAAATCCTGCCACCGCTGGATGACGAGGCCGCCACGCAACCGTGATCGCCTCGGGGTTTAGCCTTAAGCCGATCTTAATGTGATCGGTTAAAATAGTGATACGCGTCCTGTGCGGCACACTGGACGCGCGGGCGGGGCCTGTTTGCTCCGCCACCGTGACTGAAGTACCTGGTATCACGAGGCCCGCCATGCACCCATCCGGCAAGAAGATTGCCTTTTTCCGCCGCCTGCCCATGCTGGCTCTGACCGCGCTGTTGGCGTTTGGCACTATTGTGCCGGCCTTTGCCAATAGCGCCGATTTCGTGCGCCGGCTGTGGCCCGATGCGCAGGCGCAGGGGGTGAGCCGCACAGCTTTTGACGCGGCCTTTGCCGGGTATAGCTTTTCGCCCAAGATCATGGAGCTGACGCGCAAGCAGCCCGAATTTTCTCAGACCGTGCAGCAATATGTCGATCGCCGCGTCACCGATGCCCAGGCCGGCAAGGGCAGGGCCATGCGCAGCGAATGGAACCAGACCCTGACCGGCGCGCAGCAGCGCTATGGCGTGCAGCCGGAAATCGTGTTGGCGATCTGGGGCATGGAAACCAATTTCGGCGGCTTTATGGGCGGCGAGAACACTATCCATGCGCTCGCCACCTTGGTCGAGGGCGGCTATCGCGCCGACTTCTTCAAGCGCGAGCTGCTGACCGCCTTGCGCATTATTTCGGATGGCAATGTGAGCCCCGCTAACATGGTGGGCTCCTGGGCTGGCGCCATGGGGCATACCCAGTTCATGCCATCGAGCTTCATGGCCTATGCGGTCGATTATAATGGCGACGGCCGGAAGGATATCTGGAACTCGATACCTGATGCGCTCGGCTCGACCGCCAATTATCTCAAGAGCTTCGGCTGGCGGCCGGGCGAGACCTGGGGCTATGAAATCAAGCTGCCCGCCGGCTTCAATTTTGCCGCCGCACGGCAATTGGAGCGGGCGCCGCTCAGTCAATGGCAGGCCATGGGCATTACCCGGGTTTCGGGCAAGCCATTCCCGCGGCAGAGCGATGTGGCGCGGATCTATATGCCGGCCGGAGCAGCGGGGCCATCCTTCCTGCTGCTGCACAATTTCGATGTGATCAAGCGCTACAACAATTCGGACAGCTATGCTCTGGCCGTCGGGCACCTGGCCGACCGGATCATCGGGGGCGGGCAGTTCGCCGCGCCCTGGCCATCGGGGGATTATGCGCTGAGCAAGGATCAGCGCGCCCAGGTGCAATCGCTGCTGGCGCGGGCTGGTTATGATGTGGGTTCGCCCGACGGGGTGATCGGCCCGAAGACGCGGGCGGCGGTGATGGCCTTTCAGAACCGGGCGGGCGTGGTCGCTGACGGACATGTGTCCGGGCGGCTGCTGGATATGCTCAAACGCTAGGACCAACCGCCCTTCAGCTGATGCTGGCCTGCAAATGGCAGTTTTCTGCGCTTCCGGTCCTCACGTACCCAAAAGTACGTTCCGGTCCGGTTCTCGCAAACCACCATTCTCGGCTCAGCCTGAGCTGAAAGTCGATTGGTCCTCGTGTCAACGTTAACCTATCGTTAACCAATTGCGCCCAGATTTGTCGGCGCTTAAGTAGAGGGCAGGCGCGTCTCGGACCATTGAGACTCCTGCCCTCGCCCATTCTGGATGGCCATAAAATCCTCCGCATTGGGCGCTAGGCACCCCTCATTCTCCGCTGAAAACCAAGATGGTCATGACCCGAAATCCCTTGCTGCTGCGCCCGATCCTGATGGCGCTGATGGTGTTGATCGCGATCCACCCGGCGCCCAGCATGGCGCTGTCGCTGCTCGATCCGTTCAACCTACCGGCGGCCATGGATGCCGGCACATCCAAGGTTGGCGACGGCATCGCCTATGCCGATGGCCCCCGCCACAAGCTGGACGTTTACGCCCCCGAGCAGCGCGGCGCGCCGGCGCCGGTGGTCTATTTCATCTATGGCGGCGGCTGGAACCGGGGCGAGCGCAGCGATTACCAATTCGTCGGCCGGGCCCTGGCGGCGCGGGGTTTTGTCACCGTCATTGCCGATTACCGGCTGGTGCCCGAAGTGCGCTATCCGGAGTTTCTGGAAGACAATGCCAATGGTCTGCGTTGGGTGCAGGACAATATCGCCCAATATGGTGGCGACCCCAATCGGGTGTTCCTGGCCGGGCATTCGGCCGGCGCCTATAACGCGGTAATGCTGGCGCTCGACCCGTCTTTCCTGCGCGAATATGGCGTGACGCTGTCGATCCTGGGCGTTGCGGCCCTGTCGGGGCCATATGATTTCTACCCGTTCGAATATGGCGAAGTGCGCGATGCATTTGGCGATGCGCCCAATCCGCAGGGCACGCAGCCGATTAATCTGGTCACCTCCGACACCCCGCCCATGTATCTGGCGACGGGCACCACCGACCCCATCGTGCGGATGCAGAATACCGAGCGTTTCGCCCAGAAACTCAAGGATAGCGGTATCTGGGTCACCACCAAATATTACAATGGCTTCGGCCATATGGAGCCGGTGATTGCCATGGGGGCGATGTGGCGTTGGCGCATGCCGGTGCTCGACGACATGGTGAGTTTTTTCCAGATGTTCGGGGCGTTTCCGAGCGGGGTGCCGTATGTCGCGGTGGCGCCGGAGCCGCCCGAGCAATTGCCGGAATCGATCGCGCCGATGGACCAGATCATCCAGCAGATGGATGCCATGTTCCAGCCGATCCAGAAATAGGCACAGCGCCGGAGAATCGCGCTAGCTTGCTCGCATGAGCGATCATTTGCGATTTTCCGGCGCCAGCCACGAGGTTCAGGTCGAGACCGTTAAAGCCATCATCCGGCGGCAGCCGGTGCTGATGACTATTCTCCAAAGGCTGCGCGACATGGCCTTGCCCGACCCGCTGCTGGGGTCTGGCGCGATCTATAATTCAGTGTGGAACGAGCTGACCGGAAAGCCGCCGCTGACCGGCATCAAGGATGCCGATGTCGTTTATTTCGACGATAGCGACCTCTCCTATGAAGCCGAGGACCGCGTGATCCGCCGCGCGGCGGCAGTGTTCGGCGATCTGCCGCTGCCGGTCGAGGTGCGCAACCAGGCGCGGGTGCATTTGTGGTTCCCGCAGAAGTTCGGAACGCCCTATCCGCAATTGCGCAGCAGCGCCGAGATGATGGACTATTTCGCGTCCAAGACCCATGCGGTCTCGGCGCGGCTCGAGGATGACGATGCGATCAGCATCTTCGCGCCATTCGGGCTCGATGACATATTCTCGTTCCGCATTACGCCCAATCCGGCGCTCGACAACCGCAATACCCATAACGCCAAGGCCGAGCGCAACAAGGGCATCTGGCCTGAACTGACCGTGGTGCCATGGCCGGATTGATCAGGCGGGATCGAACCTGACTGACTCGGCCGAGCGCTGCACCGGGCCGTGGAATACGGCTTCGATATTGTTGCCATCGGGGTCGAGCACGAAGGCGGCGTAATGGCCGGGATGGTAGTGCCGCTCGCCGGGCGGACCATTGTCGCTGCCGCCGGCGGCGAGGGCGGCCTTGTGGAAAGCATCGACCATGGCGCGGTCCTTGGCCTGAAAGGCCAGGTGGATATGGGTGGGCACGGTCCTGGCATCGGCGGCATCGACGAACAGCTCATCGACCTGGAACCAGTTCTTGCCCGATTGCTCGATCCTGTGGCCGAGCACGGCCAGCACCTTTTCGTAGAAATAGCGCGTATTGGCAAAATTCCTGGCACGCAAATGGACATGGTCGATGAGGCGGCCGGTGTGCCAGGTCATGGATAATCCTCACGCAAAAAGACCGCCCAGGGGATAGCCGGGCGGTCCATAGAAAATAGGCAAAAAGCTTATTCGGCTTCGTCGGCGGAAGCGGAATTGAGCTGGCCGTATTTTTCTTCGCCGATCTTGGAGAGCAGCTCGAGCTGGGTTTCGAGGAAGTCGATGTGACCTTCCTCGTCGGTCAGCAGGGCCTCGAACAGGTTCTTGGAAACATAGTCGCCCAGGCTTTCGCACAGCTCGCGGCTGGCCTTATAGGCGGCGCGGGCATCGTATTCGCCGGCAAGGTCGGCTTCGAGCACTTCCTTGATGGTCTGGCCGATTCGCAGGGGCGCGACGCGCTGCAGGTTCGGATGGCCTTCGAGAAAGATGATGCGCTCGATCAGGCGATCGGCGTGATGCATTTCCTCAATTGATTCAGCGCGTTCCTTGGCGGCGAGCTTCTTATAGCCCCAGTCGTCCAGGAGACGGAAGTGCACCCAATACTGGTTCACCGCGCCGAGTTCGAGAAAGAGGGCCTCGTTAAGCCGCTCGATGACTTGTGCTTCGCCTTTCACGACGTACTCCACTCTGCTGTTTCTTGAGCTTCTCCAGCCCGGTCTGAATGTGGATCAGATCGGCAGGCGGATGGGCTTGCTGCGAGTGGTAGTTTTCGGTGACGCGAACAATAATGTCCACCACATTCGGCACGCAACCGCTGCATTTGGCGCGACGGTTAAGTTCGTTATAGACCTTGGCCGGAACCACCAATTGCCATGGGTCGGCCTTGAGAAGGTCGAGAACGATGTCCTCGATTTCCTTGGACGTGATCATGTTGCATTGGCAGACGAGCATTTGTGCCGGCTTGTCAGGGTGGAGCTTGCTGGGCGGCATAAAGCGTGCAGCATTCATGATTGTCAATGTCAGAAATTAATATCGCCGAACACATTTGCCGGAAATGGGGCTCAGCTATCGGCCTTCTGCTGGCGGCGGGCGGCGATGACCGCGGCAAGAGCCGCCGTGCGATGCGCGGTCGAGAAGAATTCGCGATGGGCCAGGATGAATATGGTGGCAAGGCACGTGGCGATGGCCAGCCATTCGGAGGCGAACCAGGCCACCGTCGCCACCGAGAAATAATAGGCACGGATGCCGCTATTGAAATTCTTGGCGCCCAGCGCATTCATGCGGGCAATGGCCTCGATCTCGTCATCCGGCGTCTCCACATTGTGGTCGAGCGCGCCCAGCATGATGCAGAAATGGTTGAACTGGCGCAGCGACAGGGTGAAGGCGAAAAACGCCAGCACGAATAGCGCCAGCATGACCACGAGATGGATTTCCACATCGCTGACCGAATAGGCCCGGTCCAGCGACAGGGAATCGAGCGCTGCCATCAATGTCGGCAATTGCCCGAACACGGCAAACACCGCCAGCACCATCAGCACTGCCGTTGAGGCGAGGAAACTGACCGATTGCATGATATTGCCCGACAGGATGGCGTCGAACGGGGTTTCACGCTTGGCGGCATTGGCGACCCAGCGCCGGCGCTGCATGTTCATGATCACCGAGAGCGAGGGCCGTCGCCGCTCGATCCAGGGCACAATGATATTGTAAGCGAAATAGCAGATCAGCGGCAGGATGGTGGAGATCAGCGTGATCGACAAGGTCATACCCCCGGAGTGATTTGCTTCACTTATAGCGCGGCCGTGAAAAAAGGCGACGGCATCAACCGCCGCCCTTGAAACCTAGATCGTGCGCGGCCAGCGGCGGTGGATCGCCTCGATCGCGGTCAGAACTTCGGGCGAGAGGGTGAGCTTGGCGGCGCCGATGGCATTGGCCAATTGGGCCGTGCTGGTGGCGCCGACAATCACCGAGGTCATGAACGGCCGGGTGAGCGCGAAGGCGATGGCCATCTGCGCCGGATCGAGGCCGTGTTCCTGGGCCAGGGCGACATACTCCTTGGCGGCAGCCTCCGAATAGGCATTGAGGCGCCAGAAGCCCTTCTGGTAGTCCGCACGGCTGCCGGCAGGAATGGCGCCATCGAAATATTTGCCGGTCAACAGGCCGCCAGCGAGCGGGGAATAGGCCAGCAGCCCCACCTGTTCATGGTGGCTGAGTTCAGCCAGATCGAGATCGAAATGGCGGCGCAGCAGGTTATATTCGTTCTGTACCGAGACCAGGCGTGGCAGGTTGCGGGCCCCGGCAATGGCCAGCCATTGGCTGATGCCCCAGGTGGTTTCGTTGGAGACGCCGGCATGGGCAATCTTGCCCTCCTTGACCAGCGCGCCCAGGGTTTCGAGCATGTCCCCGATATTGTCGAGTACGTCGGCTGTGTCCTGCCTATGGGGCGCATAGGTCCAGGAGCCGTCGAAATTATAGCTGCCGCGCGAGGCCCAATGGACCTGGTAGAGCTCGATGCGGTCGGTCTTGAGGCGCTTCAGACTCTGTTCGAGCGCGATGCGGATGGTGGCGCCATCGGGGCGGGCGCCGTTGCGAATATGGCTGCTACCGCCGCCACCGATCTTGGAGGCCAGGATCCACTGGTCGCGCTTGCCGCTCTGAGTGAACCAATTGCCGATGATCTCCTCGGTGCGCCCGGACGTCTGGACGCTGCCCGGCACAGCATAGAGCTCGGCGGTATCCATGAAATTGATGCCGGCCTCAAGCGCCATATCAATCTGGGCATGGCCTTCGGCTTCGGTGTTCTGGCTGCCCCAGGTCATGGTGCCAAGGCAGATTTCGGTGACCCGCAGCTCGGTGCGGCCCAATGGCTTCAATTTCATGAGCAAATTCCAGATGATCGGGGGAAACGGGAGGCGGCAATAAGCGGATAAAACGGGCAGCGGCGGCAGACAAGGCGCTGAACCGGTATAAGTGTCAAAAAAGCGTCATGGCGGACCGTTTAGGGGTTGAGCTGAGCGAATACACCCCCTATATACGCCTCACGTCGCGACCACCGGGTCGCCGTGATGACCAAGCCAACCGGCATTGTTATCAACGTTTTGACGCGGGATGGAGCAGCCCGGTAGCTCGTCAGGCTCATAACCTGAAGGTCGCAGGTTCAAATCCTGCTCCCGCAACCAAAAAAGCCCAGCAAAGCCAAGTGCTTTGCTGGGCTTTTCCTGTTCTGGGCCAGCGGTTCGGCGGACAGGCTGGCATTTGATCCGGGCGATGCCGGCCATGGCGTCCTTATGAAATCCTTATGCCACGGCGTCGCATTCCATATGGAAATCTGACGGCGCATGGGCGCAATGAATGGGCCTCAATTGGAGGCTCGTTATGCTCGACCTTGCATTTATTGCTCTTGGCGCCGGCACGTTGATCGCTCTGGCGATCTATGCCGCGGCGCTGCATCGCCTGTGAGCGGCACCATGCTCATCATCGCTTTTCTTATCGCGCTGGCGCTGGCCGTTTACCTTGTGGTGACGCTGCTGGCCCCTGAGCGCTTCTGATCCTTCGGAGCCAGATATGTCCCTCATTGGCTGGCTGCAAATCGGCTTCGTGCTGATTGCAGTCCTTCTGCTCGTCAAACCGCTCGGCCTTTATATGGCCAAGGTGTTTTCCGGCGAGCGCACGTTTCTTTCGCCCGTACTCGCTCCGGTCGAGCGCGGCTTTTATGCGCTGGCCGGCGTGCGCCCCGACAAGGAGCAGGGCTGGCTCGGCTATACGATCGGCGTGCTGCTGTTCAGCCTCGTCGGGTTCCTCTTTCTCTATGCCATCTTGCGGCTGCAGAATGTGCTGCCGCTCAATCCGCAGGGTTTTGCTGGCGTGCCGCCGGACCTGGCCTTCAACACGGCGGCCAGTTTTGTCACCAATACCAATTGGCAGAGCTATGGCGGGGAAACCACGATGAGTCATCTCAGCCAGATGCTGGGCCTCACCGTGCAGAACTTCGTGTCTGCCGCCACCGGCATTGCCGTGGCCATGGCGCTGACCCGGGCCTTTGTGCGCTCGGGCGCCAGTGAGCTGGGCAATTTCTGGGTCGATCTGACCCGCGCCACGCTTTATGTGCTGCTGCCGCTCGCCATCGTGGTGGCACTGGCTTTTGTCGCCATGGGCTTGCCGCAGAGCCTTGATGCCAGCTTTACGGCCACAACGCTCGAAGGCGTGCAGCAGACCATTGCTACTGGCCCCGTTGCCAGCCAGGAAGCCATCAAGCAATTGGGCACCAATGGCGGCGGGTTCTTCAACGTCAATGCCGCCCATCCGTTTGAAAACCCCAATGCGTTTTCCAACTATCTCAACATCATCGCCATGCTCGGCGTCTCGGCTTCCCTGGTCTATGCCTTCGGGCAGATGGTGGGCAATCGCCGTCAGGGCTGGGCACTGATATCGGTCACGGTGATCATGCTGGTGATCGGCACCGGCGCGATTTATTGGGCCGAGACGTTTGGCAACCCGCTGCTGACCGCGGCGGGCGTCGATCCCTCGCTCGGCAATATGGAAGGCAAGGAAGTCCGCTTCGGCCAGGCCATGTCGGCGCTCTATGCCGCCGTCACCACGGGCCTATCGAATGGCGGCGTCAATGCCATGCATGGCTCGCTCACCCCGCTTGGAGGCCTCGTGCCCATGTTCCTGATCCAGCTGGGCGAAGTGCTGCCCGGCGGCGTCGGTTCGGGGCTTTATGGGCTGCTGGTCTTTGCCATTCTCGCCGTTTTCGTGGCGGGCCTGATGGTGGGCCGCACGCCCGAGCTTTTGGGCAAAAAGATCGAAGCGCGCGAGATGAAATTTGCCATGCTGGCCATTCTCATCCTGCCGCTGACTATATTGGGTTTTACCGCCGTCTCGGCGGTGGCCGAATTCGGCACCAGCTCGATCCTCACCCCCGGCCCGCATGGGCTCAGCGAAATTCTCTACGCCTATACGTCGGCAGCGGGGAATAATGGCTCGGCCTTTGGCGGGCTGACGGCGAACACGCCCTGGTACAATACCACGCTTGGCATCGCCATGCTGCTGGGTCGCTTTGCCTATCTCGTGCCAGTGCTGGCCATTGCCGGCGGGCTGGTGGCCAAGCCACACGTGCCCGCCTCCTCGGGCACGTTCCCCACCGACAGGCCGCTATTCGTGGGCCTCCTCATCGGCATCATCATCATTCTGGGCGGGCTGCAATTCTTCCCGGCCCTGGCTCTGGGTCCCATTGTCGAGCATTTCGCCATGCTGGCCGGGCAGAGCTTTTAGGAAATCAACATGTCCACTTCCGCCAAATCCATTTCCATTCTCTCGCCCGCCATTCTGGTGCCGGCGCTGCGTGACGCGGTGATCAAGCTCGATCCGCGCCAGCTGATCCGCAATCCGGTGATTTTTGTCACTGAAGTGGTGGCTGTGCTGGTCACTGCCATCTTTGTTCAGGACCTGTTAGGGGGCGTGGGTGCCGGTTTTTCCGGCCAGATCGCGCTCTGGCTATGGTTCACGGTACTGTTCGCCACTTTCGCCGAAGCCGTTGCCGAAGGGCGCGGCAAGGCGCAGGCGGAGAGCCTGAAACGCAGCAAATCGGACCTCGTCGCCAAGAAAATGCTGTTCGCCAATCAGAGCGGCAATAATGGCTGCGAGGTTATCCCGGCTACGGCGCTCAAGATCGGTGACATCGTCTTGGTCGAGGTCAATGACCTTATCCCCGGCGATGGCGAGGTCATCGAAGGGGTGGCCTCGGTCAATGAAAGCGCCATCACGGGCGAGTCTGCACCGGTGATCCGCGAGGCGGGCGGGGATCGCTCGGCCGTGACCGGCGGCACGCAGGTGATTTCCGATTGGCTCAAGGTGCGCATCACCACCAAGCCCGGCGAGAGCTTTGTCGACCGCATGATCGCGCTGATCGAAGGGGCCAAGCGGCAGAAGACGCCCAACGAAATCGCGCTGTCGATCCTGCTCTCCGGGCTGACGCTGGTGTTCCTGATTGCCGTGGTGACGCTGTACGGGCTGGCGCTCTATTCGGGCACGACGCTGTCGGTCGCCGTGCTCGCAGCTTTGCTGGTCACACTGATCCCCACCACGATTGGCGGCCTGCTCTCGGCCATCGGCATTGCCGGCATGGATCGGCTCATCCGCTTCAATGTCATCGCCACCTCGGGCCGGGCGGTGGAAGCGGCGGGGGATGTCGATACGCTGCTGCTCGACAAGACCGGCACGATCACCTTTGGCAATCGTATGGCGTCCGAGTTTTTGCCGGTGTCGGGGGTGAGCGAGAAGGAGCTGGCCGAGGCGGTACTATTGGCCTCGCTCTCCGACGAAACCGCCGAGGGGCGCTCCATCGTGGCGCTTGCCAAGAGTGATTTCGGGCTCAGTGAGCCGCGCATTGTCGGCAATGGCACGACGACCATCGCCTTCTCGGCGCAGACCCGGATTTCGGGCATCGACATTGAAGGCAGGCGCATTCGCAAGGGCGCGGTGGATGCCGTGCTGCGGTTTGTGGGCCTCGACAAGGCGCAGGCCAGCCCCGAATTCAACAAGGCCGTGGGTGCCATTGCGCGCACCGGCGGCACGCCGCTGGCTGTGGCGGAAGCCGATCGCCTCCTGGGCGTCGTCCATCTCAAGGATGTGGTCAAGCCCGGCATCAAGGAGCGGTTTGCGGCCCTGCGCGCCATGGGCATCCGCACCATCATGGTCACGGGCGACAATCCCGTCACGGCCGCGGCCATTGCCTCGGAAGCGGGGGTGGATGATTTCCTTGCCGAAGCGACGCCCGAGCAGAAGCTGGAGTTTATCCGCAAGGAACAGACCGGCGGGCGGCTGATCGCCATGTGCGGCGACGGCACCAATGATGCCCCTGCTTTGGCGCAGGCCGATGTGGGTGTCGCCATGCAATCGGGCACCCAGGCGGCGCGCGAGGCAGGCAATATGGTGGATCTGGATTCCAGCCCCACCAAGCTCATCGAGATCGTCGAGATCGGCAAGCAGATCCTGATGACGCGCGGCTCGCTCACTACCTTCTCCATCGCCAATGACGTGGCCAAATATTTCGCGATCATCCCGGCTTTGTTCCTGGTCACCTATCCGCAGTTGGGCGCGCTCAACATTATGGGGCTCACTTCGCCGCAATCGGCCATCCTGTCGGCGGTGATCTTCAACGCGCTGATCATCGTGGCGCTGATCCCGCTGGCTTTGCGCGGGGTGAAATACCGCCCGGTTGGCGCCGCGGCGCTGTTGTCCCGCAACCTGCTCGTTTACGGCCTGGGGGGCCTGGTCGCCCCGTTTATCGGCATCAAGCTGGTGGATATGGCCGTGACGGGATTGGGGATCATTTGATGGCCCCGATATCACCGCGCCGCCTCCCTCCCCCTTGAGGGGAGGGAATGAGGGTGGGGGTCGGCGAGCCTCGCGCAGAAGCCGCAAAGACCCCCACCCTAGCCCTCCCCTCAAGGGGGAGGGGACGACCGAACCACCACCGCGCCTTCAAAGAAGCCCAAAATGCTCAACCAAATCCGTCCTGCCATCGTCCTCACCGTCCTGCTCTCGGCCGTCACGGGCCTCGCCTATCCCCTCGCCATTACCGCGGCGGCGCAGGTCGCCTTTCCCGAACAGGCCAATGGCAGCCGTATCGAGCGGGATGGCGTTACCATCGGCTCCGAATTGATCGGGCAGAATTTCGCCGAGCCGAAATATTTCTGGCCGCGTCCTTCGGCGACCGGGCCCGAGCCCTATAATGCGGCTGCATCCACCGGCTCCAATATCGGGCCGACCGGCAAGGCGCTGGTCGAGCGCGTTGCGGCCTCCGTGCAGGCCATGGGCGGTGGACCAGTGCCGGGTGATGCGGTCACCACGTCGGGCTCGGGGCTTGATCCGCATATTTTTCCGCAATATGCCGCCAGCCAGATCGCGCGCGTTGCCAAGGCGCGCGGGGTTGAACCAGCAGCAATCGCCAAGCTCGTCGCGGATGTGACGGAAGGCCCGGCTTTGGGTATATTCGGGGAAATGCGCGTCAACGTGCTGCGCCTCAATCTGGCGCTGGACGCGGCCGCTCCCCTCGGGAATTGATATGGCTCGCCAGACCGAAACAGACAGGCCGGACCCCGCCGTCCTGCTCCAGCTTGCCGCGCGCGAAGGCCGTGGCAAGCTGACGGTGTTTCTGGGTGCGGCGCCGGGCGTGGGGAAAACCTATGCCATGCTGGAGCGGGCACGCGGGCTCAAGGCCAGCGGCATGGACGTGGTCATTGGGCTGGTCGAAACGCACGGCCGCAGCGAAACGGCGAAGCTGGCCGAGGGCATTGAAGTGCTGCCGCGCCAGGGCGGTGACACGCCCTATGGCGAGTTCGATCTCGACGCGGCTTTGGCCCGGCGGCCGGCTTTGCTGATCGTGGACGAATTGGCCCATACCAACGCAACCGGCTCGCGCCACCCCAAGCGCTACCAGGATATTGCCGAACTGGTCGGCGCGGGGATCGATGTGTGGACGGCGCTCAATATCCAGCATCTGGAAAGCCTCTCAGACCTCGTCGCCCGCACTGCCGGCATTCCGGTGCGCGAGACGGTGCCCGACGTGGTGCTCAAGCGGGCCGATGAGGTGATCCTGGTCGATCTGCCACCCGCCGAGCTGATCGCCCGGCTCAATGCCGGCAAGGTCTATCTGCCCGACAATGCCAAGCGGGCGCTGGACGGCTTTTTCAAACCCGCCACGCTGACCGCCCTGCGCGAACTGGCCCTGCGCCGCGCCGCCGACCGGGTGGATGACCAGATGGTGGATTTCCTGCGCCAGAGCGCGGTGGAAGGCCCCTGGGCCACGGGCGAGCGGCTGCTGGTCTGCGTCGGCCCCGATGCCATGTCGGAAAGCGTCGTGCGGGTGGCCAGCCGCCTCGCCTCGGGGCTCAATGCCCGCTGGCTGGTCGTGTCGCTGACGCGGCCCGGCTCACCTCTGCCCGCGCCCGCCGATGCCGAACAGCTGGAGCAAACCCTGCGCCTGGCCGAGCGGCTGGGCGGTGAAACGCGGCGCGAAAGCGCCAGTGATTTCGTCGACGCCATCCTGCGCATCGCCCGGCGTGAGCATATTACCCAGATCGTGATCGGCCGGCCGGCGATCAGAAGCTGGCTCCGCCGCTCGCTGCCCGATGCGCTGCTGCGCGGGGCCGGCGAGATCGGCATTCACATCGTGCCCGGCGAGGGCTCGGCTCCTTCCCGCCGCGCCCGCAAATGGCCCAGCCTGCCGGAATGGGCGCTGACCCTAGGCCTGCCGCTACTCTCGGTTGGTGCCACGACGCTGTTCGGCCTGGGCCTGACGGCGCTGGTCGCGCTGCAGAACCTCTCCATGCTCTATCTCGCTGCGGTGCTGCTTTCGGCGGTGATTGCCGGGCGCGGCTCGGCGCTGATCGCGGCGGGGCTATCGTTCTTCGCCTATAATTTCTTCTTCATCGAGCCCACCGGCGAATTGACCGTGGCCCAGCCGCAGGAAGTGCTGTCGCTGGTCATCTTCATCGCCGTGGCCTTGGCGGCTGGGCAATTGGCCGCCCGCCTGCGCGAAAGCGCCACGCTGTCCCGCCAGCAGGCGCGGCAAAGCCAGGCTTTGCTCGATTTTTCCCGCAAGCTCTCGGCTGCCCATGGGCAGGAAAGCGTCGTCGACGCCATTGCCAGCCATCTCAATGCCAGCCTCGGTCGCCCCGCCATCGTGCTGGTGCCCGACGAATCCGGCGACCTGTTGCCCACCGCCGCCTGGCCGCCCGACCAGGCATTGGGCGCGGCCGAACTCACCGCTGCTCGCTGGGCCTTCGACAAGAAGGAGCCGGCCGGATTCCTGACCGGCACCCTGCCGCAAATCCATTACCTGTTCCGCCCCATCATCTCGGCGCAGCGCCTGCTGGGCGTAGCGGGCCTGGTCATGGGTCCGCGCGATATTCCTCTGGCGCCGGATGAAGAGCGCACCTGGATCGCCCTGCTCGATCAATCCGCCATAGCGCTGGACCGGGCCCGCCTCACCCGCGAAAGCGCCAGGGCCTCGGTGGCGCGCGAAAGCGAGAAGGTGCAATCGGCCCTCCTTTCCTCCCTCTCGCATGATCTGCGCACCCCGCTCGCCTCAATCACCGGGGCGGTGACCAGCCTGCGCCAGCTGGGCGACAAGATGCCGGCCGAAAGCCGGGCCGACCTGCTGCTGTCGATCGAGGAAGAGGCGGGGCGGCTCAGCCGCTTTGTCGCCAATCTCTTCGACATGACCCGGATCGAAGCGGGTATGATGAAGGCACGACGCGAGCCGATCGAGCTTGCCGCCATTATCGACACCAGCACCGCCCGGGCCCGCAAATTGCATCCTGATCTGCTCATCGAAACCAGCATCGCGCCTGGCCTGCCCCGTGCGCTGGGCGACGCGGTGCTGCTCGAACAGGTGCTGTTCAACCTGCTCGACAATGCCCGCAAATATGGCGGGGCGAACCTGCCCGTCACCATCTATGCCCGGGCCGAGGATGGCGAGGCGAGCATTGCGGTGACTGATCAGGGCAAGGGCATTCCCGAAGCCGATCTCGAAAAAATCTTCGATAAATTCTATCGCCGCGCCAAGGGCGATGGCCGCCCTGCCGGCACGGGCCTGGGCCTGTCCATCGCGCGGGGCCTGATGGCATCCATGGGCGGCTCCATCAAGGCAAGCAGTCCCGCCATTCGCAAGCGCGGCACCCGCATCACCCTGCGCCTGCCCTTGGCCGAGCCGGGAAGGGCCAGCTGATGCAGCAGCGTATCCTCGTGGTCGATGACGAGCCGCAAATCCAGCGCTTCCTCAAACCCGCATTGCTCGCCGCGGGTTTTGACGTCGAAACCGCCGCGACCGCCGCCGACGCCAAGCGCCTCGCCGCCACCCGCGCGCCGGCGCTTATCGTGCTCGATCTCGGCCTGCCCGACGGCGATGGCAAAACCGTCATTGAAACTGTGCGGGCCTTCTCGGCAGTGCCTATCATTGTCCTCTCCGCCCGCGACCAGGAAATCGAGAAGATCGCGGCGCTGGACCTGGGCGCCAATGACTATGTCGAAAAGCCCTTCGGCATTGGCGAATTGCTCGCCCGCATCCGTGTCGCGCTGCGCCAGGCCGGGTCAGGGGAGGCGCACCCTAGCCAACAGCGCTTTGGCAATCTGGTGCTCGATCTCGAATTGCGTCACGTGCTGGTCGATGGCGTGCCGGTGCATCTGACGCCCAAGGAGTTCGATCTCTTTGTTCTCCTCGCGTCCCATGCCAATCGGGTGGTCACCCACCGCCAGGCGCTGACCAGCATTTGGGGACCGGCTCACCAGGACGATGTGCAATATCTGCGCGTCGTCATCGGCCAGCTGCGGTCCAAGCTTGAAGCGGACCCCAAGGCCCCAAGGCATCTGGTCAGCGAGGCTGGCGTCGGCTACCGGCTAATGGAATAGCCGCGATGCATTGACTTCGCCCCGCCGCTCTACCACAACGCCTCGAAGAGTTATCGTGAGCGCGGATATCGGTCGGTGAGTCACTAGCATGGCCATTCCCAATGCAGTTGCGGGCCTGTTGCGGCGTCCCGCCCGGTTGGGCGACGAAGTCTATTCGGCCATTTTCGCGCGCATCATGTCCGGGGAAATCGGGCCGGGTGGGCGCATAGGCGTTGATGCCCTGGCGCGGCAATTGGGCGTATCGCAAACCCCGATCCGCGAGGCTTTGGGGCGGCTCGAGGCCGAGGGGCTGGTCGTCAAGACGCATCTGGTGGGCTATAGCGTGGCGCCGCAATTGAGCGCCCGCCAATTGGCCGAGCTTTATGAAATGCGGCTGCTGATCGAGCCCTTTGCGGCGCGCAAATGCGCCGAGGTGATGCCCGAGGCGGTGATTGCCCAGATCGAGGCTTTGTGCGCCGATATGGCGGGATTGGCCAATGCCGAAGGCCTGGATGCCTATGCCCAGTTCGGCCAGCTCGACATGGCGTTTCACGACCAGATTGCCGTCAGTGCCGACAATGCCTTGCTGTTGCAGGCGCTGGCAGGGCTGCATGCCCATGTCCACCTGTTCCGGCTGGTGCGCGAGCCCCGCGTGACCCGGACCGTGCTGGACGAGCACGAGGCG
Source organism: Devosia sp. ZW T5_3 (assembly GCF_044987315.1). Classification (NCBI taxonomy): domain Bacteria; kingdom Pseudomonadati; phylum Pseudomonadota; class Alphaproteobacteria; order Hyphomicrobiales; family Devosiaceae; genus Devosia; species Devosia sp. ZW T5_3. The sequence goes on along the minus strand of NZ_JBJDRE010000019.1, from coordinate 42,207 downwards.
CTGGTGGCCGCCATCAAGGCGCGCGATCCCGCTGCCGCCGAGCAGGCCATGCGCCGCCATATCGAGCGCTCGCATGCCCGGTTTGCGGCGGCGTGAGGAACTGGCTAAGTTGCGGCCTCGTCTGAGTTGGAGCCTTGTATGAGTTCTCGTATCGTACCCGTCATCCTGGCCGGCGGCCAGGGCACGCGGCTGTGGCCGATGTCGCGCGCGGCGCGGCCCAAGCAGTTTTTGCCGCTGACGGGGGCACAGAGCCTGTTCCAGCAGACGCTGGAGCGGGTGGCGGACGGGCAGGTCTATACCCCCGCCATCATCATCACCAATGCCGATTACCGCTTCATCGTGGCCGAGCAGGCCAGCGAAATGGGCGCGCCGCTGGCCGGTGTGCTGCTCGAGCCGGTCGCTCGCAATACGGCGGTAGCGATCGCGGCGGCTGCAGTCTATGCGCGCAATACCTTTGGCCCCGATGCGGTGCTGCTCGTGCTGCCATCCGATCATGATGTGGCTGTGGATGCTGGCTATCTGCAGGCGGTGCAGCAGGCGGCGACCGCCGCCGCCGAGGGCCGCCTGGTCACTTTCGGCATCGTGCCGACGGCGCCTGAGACGGGCTATGGCTATATCAAGGCCGGCGCTGGCTTGGGCGAGGGCGTCAGCGCGGTCGAGCGCTTCGTCGAAAAGCCCGATCTGGTACGGGCCGAACAGATGCTGGCCGATGGTGGCTATCTGTGGAATTCGGGCATGTTCATGATCGGGGCCGAGGCATTCCTTGCCGAATGCGCGGCGCTGTCGCCCGAGACGCTGGCCGCGGCCAGTGGCGCTGTGGAAGCGGCACGGATTGATCTGGATTTCGTGCGGCTCGATGAGGCGGCATTCGCCACCGCGCCCAATATCTCAGTCGATTACGCGATCTTTGAAAAGACCAGCCGGGCCGCCGTGGTCGCGGTCAGCTTCGGCTGGTCGGACCTGGGCAGCTGGGACGCGGTCTGGAAAGCCCAGGAGCATGACGCCGCGGGCAATGCCGGCAGCGGCGCGGTGACGTTCAGCAATACCTCCAATTCGCTGGTCGTCACCGATCACGCCCATGTCGCCATCGAAGGGCTGGACGATGTCGCGGTAATCGCCAGCGAAGACGCCATCTATGTCGGCAAGCTCTCCGAAGCGCAGAAAGTGGGGCCGCTGGTCAAGCTGCTGCGCGCCGGCAAGGAGACTGTGGGGCTGACCGAAATTCACCGCACCGCCTATCGGCCCTGGGGCGGCTATGCCTCGGTGCTCAATGGCGAGCGTTTCCAGGTCAAGCGCCTCTTCGTCAAGCCGGGCAAGAAGCTCAGCCTGCAAAAGCATCATCACCGTTCCGAACATTGGGTCGTGGTGCGAGGCACCGCCGAAGTGACGCTGGATGGCGTGGTCACCATGCTCAGCGAGAACCAGTCGATCTACCTGCCGCTGGGCTGCACGCACCGGCTGGCCAATCCGGGCAAGATCGAGCTGGAATTGATCGAAGTGCAGACCGGCTCATATCTGGGCGAGGACGATATCATCCGCATCGAGGACGAGTTCGGGCGGGCTTAGGGGCGCTCAACACGCCACGACGTTGACAGCCAGCCCTGCCAGGCTCGTTTCCTTATAGCGCTCGGACATATCCAGCCCGGTCTGCCGCATGGTTTCGATGCAGGCGTCGAGCGGCACGGCATGGGTGCCGTCGCCCTTCAGAGCCAGAGAAGCCGCGGTTACGGCTTTGACGGCGCCGAAGGCGTTGCGTTCGATGCAAGGGATTTGCACCAGGCCCGCCACGGGGTCGCAGGTCATGCCCAGATGGTGTTCGAGCGCGATTTCGGCGGCGTTTTCGACCTGTTCGGGGGTGCCGCCCATAATAGCGCAAAGGCCAGCAGCGGCCATGGCCGAGGCCGAGCCGACTTCGCCCTGGCAGCCCACTTCGGCGCCCGAAATCGAAGCATTGTGCTTGATGATGCCGCCAATGGCGGCGGCGGTCAGCAGATAATCGCGCACGTCCTGCGGGCTGGCTGCGGCATTGAATTTGAGGAAATAGCGCATCACGGCGGGGATCACCCCGGCCGCGCCATTGGTCGGGGCGGTGACGACACGGCCGCCGCCGGCATTTTCTTCATTGACTGCCATGGCGTAGAGGCTGAGCCAGTCATTGGCTATTAGCGGGGTCAATTCATTGCGCTGCCATTGCGCATCGAGCTGCAAGAATATCGAGCGGGCGCGGCGCTTGACGTTGAGCCCGCCCGGCATGATGCCGTCCTGGGCCAGGCCCCGGTCGATGCAGGAACTCATCACGCCCCAGATTTCGTCGATGCCGCGATCCAGAGCCAGGCGCTTTGTCGTGGCTTCCTCATTGGCGCGCTTCATGGCGGCGATGGACAGGCCCGAGGCAGCGGCCATGGCCAGCATGTCCTTGGCGTGAGCGAAGGGATAGGGCACATCGGCCTGGGCGGGCGACGCATCCTTGAGCGCCTCCAATTCCTCGGCGCTGACCACGAAGCCGCCGCCAATGGAGAAATAGGCGCGGCGCAGCAGCAATTGCCCATCGGTATCGTACGCGGCAAATTGCAGCCCATTGGGGTGGCCGGGCAGGGCATTGCGCTTGTCAAAAACCAGATCGACAGCCGGCCGGAAGCGATAGGGCGCATGGCCGGGCGGATGCACCATGCCGGAGCGTTCGACCCCCGCGATAATGGCATCCATCGTATCGGGATCGACCGTCTTGGGGTCCTCGCCACACAGGCCCAGAATGACGGCGCGACCGCTGCCATGGCCGATGCCGGTATAGGCGAGCGAGCCGTGCAGGCTTGCCGTCAGCGCGGCGGCGCGGGCATTGGCCGGGCGGGGGCGATCATTGTGCTTGAGCTCATCGAGAAAGCGCCTTGCCGCACTCATCGGCCCCATGGTGTGGGAACTCGATGGCCCGATGCCGATCTTGAAGACGTCGAAAATCGATAGGAACATGGCCGTATAGTGCATGGAACGCGGCGACGCGCAACGCGACTATCGTTTCCCATTGGGCAACAGTGCGTGACGTTGAAGGGCGATTGTGCCGCGGCCTGCCTTCCCCGATATCGGAGGGCGAAGACATAAGGAGACAAGCCATGGCCGAGTATCACTATCGCGAAGGCAAGGGGGCCGATGCCGCTTCGCCGCTGTTCGTGCTGCTGCATGGTACGGGCGGGGACGAGAACCAGTTTTTCGAGCTGGGCGGGCAATTGCTGCCCGGCGCGCGGATTATTACGCCGCGTGGTGATGTCAGCGAGCATGGCGCGCTGCGCTATTTCAAGCGCACCGGCGAGGGCGTCTATGACATGGCCGACCTGGCGCTGCGGACCCGGCAAATGGTCGATTTCGTCACCGCCCGGCGCAATGAGACCAAGCCTTCGCGCGTGGTCGGGCTGGGCTATTCCAATGGTGCCAATATCCTCGCCGCGGTGCAATTTGCCGCGCCGGAGCTGTTCGACGCGACCATCCTGATGCACCCGCTGATCCCCTTCACCCCGCCGGCGGTGGATTTCGGCGGCCGCAAGGTGCTGATCACAGCGGGCCAGCGCGATCCCATGGCCTCGGTGGCGATGACCGAGGCGCTGGGCGATTATTTCACCGCCCATGGCGCCAGGACCGAATTGGTCTGGCACGCCGGCGGCCATGAATTGCGCCAGGAGGAATTGCGGGCGGCGCAGGGATTTCTGGCGGGGTAGGGGCGTTAAACCAGCCCATGCTCCGCCATTGCGCCCTGCTCGTCCGGCATCACATAGGCGAAAATCTTCGGCTCGCCTGACGCAATGGTGATGAAGTAGAAATTGGTGAAGGTCACATGGCCGCTTTTGCCTGCCTTGTTGGTATAGGCGAAATCCCAATCGACATCGGCGATGGCGTGCAACTCATCCAAGGGCGTGACCGTCAGGCCCTTGATGGTCATGTGCTTGCCGCCGACCTTGCGGTAATGGGCGAAGCCCTCGGGGATTTTCTTGCGGAATTCATTGTCATTGGGTCCGCCGAATACGCCTTGCGGGCTGGAGCCGACGAAATATTCGGCAAAGGCGGCGGCATGGCCGCCACTATCCTCGATGGGCGGGTCCTGCAAGGCGTCGTCGCTGCGTCGGCCATAATGGTCGAACAGGCGGCGCACCTTGGTTTCGAGCGGGTTCATCCTCTTCTCCTCTGCATCATGCCGCCACAACGCGAGCGGCGGCCATCGGGTTCACTGCCGGAGATTTGCGGTCATATTGCTGCCCGAAGGGGGTGATCTCAGACGCAAAAGCTGCCACAAACGGCCGGGCGATGCGCTTGCGGAGGACGAGATGAGCAAAACGATCAAACTATTGAGCGCATTGGCGATGCTGGGGGGCCTGACTGCGCCGGCCGCATTCGTCCTGCCGGCGGCCGCGGCGAGTTTTGATTGCACCAAGGCCTCCACTCCGTTCGAACATGCCATCTGCGACCGGCCCGAACTGTCGGCGGCCGATGAGGTATTGGCCAAGACCTTCGCCACCGCCATTGGCGGACTGACCAAGGATGGCACCGAGGCAATGCGGGCGGGCCAGCGGGTGTGGCTCGATTACGCCCAGCGGGTGTGCACCGACACTGCAACACCACTGACCGAAGGCGCTTACGACGATGACAGCGCGGCGTGCCTGTTGGAAAAATTCAAGGCGCGCAGCACGGTGCTGGAAGCCAGCCGGATGATTGGCGGGCATCGTTTTTATGTCGCCTCGCAATACCGTGCGATGCCCGACCCCAATGAGGCGGACGATCCCGATTCCTATTGGAAAGTGGCGAGCCACGAGCTGAGCTATCCGCTGCTCGACCATGACGACGCCATGGCCGAAAGCTTCAACGGCTTCATCAAGCAGAACTGGACGGCATTGGCTCCGGTCAATCCCCAAGACGATAGCGAAGCCAGCAGCGATTCCGTCGATAGTGCGGTGATCAAGCAGGTGCTCAATTCGCGCATTACGCTGGAAACCAGTACCTATTGGTTCGGCCATGGCGCCGCGCATGGCAATGGCGCTACCCGCTATCTGCATTATTTCGTGCCCGAGCACCGGGCACTAGCAGCCAGCGATATATTTGCCGGCGCGGGCTGGGAAAAGGCGCTGCTGGCGCTGGCCAAGACGGGGCTGGAGGCCGAGCATAGTGATTGGCTGCAAATGCCGGACGATGCGGACCTGGAGGCGATCATCATCGACCCGGCCCGCTGGAGCTTCGAGGACGCCTATGGGTTGGTGATCCAGTTCAACCAGTATGAAATCGCGCCCTATGCCTATGGCGCGCCCACCGTCACCATTCCCTGGGACCAGCTCGAAGAATTCAAGGCCGACAACCAGGATGTGGTGCGCTACGGCAGCTAGGCCCGCAGGTCCGCCCATTCGGGGTGGCGGCGGAACTGGGCCACGACATAGGAGCAGAGCGGGGTGATCTTGAAGCCCTGCTCGCGTGCATCGGCGATGGCGCGATTGACCAGCTTGGCGGCAATGCCACGGCCCTCATATTCGGGCGGCACGCCGGTATGGTCGATGATGATGGTGCCATTGGCTTCCTTGCGGAAGGTCATTTCGGCATCATAGCCCGGCGCCAGGTGGATGACATAGCGGCCCCGCGTCGGGCCGTCTTCGCGCTGCACGATCAGTTCGGCTTCACTCATCATTTGCACTCCTGTTGACGCTGCATGTGGGTTGGCCCCGTCCAAGCTCAATGGACCGCGTCGGAATTGCCCCAGCGGGCGCGGATCGAGCGGCCCAGGCCGCCCATCCAAGGGGCGAAGAACAGCAGGATGCGGCGATGATAATGCAGGCCCAGGAACAGCACAGTCAACACCAGCGCGCCTACCACGATGACCAGTTCGAGCGACAGGCCAATGGATTTGAGCCACGCCGTCAGCAGCATGCCGGGCAGGATATGGGCGGCGGCCCAGACAAAGGCCGAGGTCACATTGATCACGGTGAAATGGCCATAGCGCATGCCCATGATACCGGCGACGCCGGGGATCACCGCTTTGACGCCGGGAATGAAGCGCCCGATGAACACCGCCTTGCCGCCATGCTTGGCAAAGAATACTTCGCCCCTTGTGATCAGGTCCACATGGTTGCGGAAGGGCCACATGGTCTTGATCTTGTCCTTGAGGAAATGGCCGATCGTATAGGAGATGGCGTCGCCGATAATGGCGCCGATCACCGCGGCAAAATACACTTCCCAGAACGGCAACCGTCCCTCGGCAATAATGCCGCCCGCCATCAGCAGAACTGGCGTCGAGGGCACGAATAGGCCGAGGATGAACACGGCCTCGCCGATGGCAACGCCGAAAATGAACCAGAAGGTCAGCCAGAAATTGCCGGAAATGGCATCGAGGAAAGTCTCGAGATAGAGCGAGATCGTGTGGAAGAACTCGAACATGAACCGACTGCTCCGCAGCGCTGATAGCGGTGCGAACTGCCCGCCGGAGATTGACTTATGGCTGGTGCCGCACCCAGGCTCAAGCATGATCACACTGGAGTTATGCAATGAGTGAGCCGATTTACCACATGGTGGCATCCGGGCCACGCCCGGTGGCCCCATTTTCCCATGCGGTCGAGGTCGATGGCTGGGTCTTCGTGACCGGCCAGATGCCCACCGATCCGGCCGCACCCGACGCACCATTGGTGGAGGGGATCGAGGCGCAGACCAAGCGGGTCGTGGAGAATTTGCGCGTCGTGCTGGGCGGGATCGGGCTGGGCCTCGAGCATGTGACCATGGCCCGGATTTATCTAACGCAGTTCGAACGCGATTATGCCGCGCTCAATACCTTGTGGCCGAGCTTTTTTGAGCCAGGGAAGTTGCCGGCGCGCACCACAGTGGGGGTGACGGCCCTGGCCGTCGGCGCGTTGGTGGAAATCGATCTGGTAGCCAAGCGGCCGGCCTAGCCCTTCCTCCCCTCTCCCCTTGAGGGAGAGGGACGGCATTTCTGCGTTCAGCAGAAATGCCAGGGTGAGGGGTGCTGCGCTCGCCCATTGCTTTGATGCAGAAGGAAGAGACCCCTCATCCGCCCTTCGGGCACCTTCTCCCTCAAGGGGAGAAGGAAGAAAGAGCCAGCCTTTCGTGGGCGCGGGGGGATTTGCTTATGGGCTGCTAAGCCCCATAAGCCTTCACATTCTGCTGCTGCTCACCCAGGCCCTCGATGCCCAGCCGCATCACATTGCCGGGCTTGAGCCAGACTGGGTTCGGCTTGATGCCCATGCCGACGCCGGGCGGGGTACCGGTGGAGATGATGTCGCCGGGCTGCAGGCTCATGAACTGGCTGACATAGGCGACCACATTGGCGACACCGAAGATCATCGTTTTGGTGGAGCCGTTCTGGTAGCGGTGGCCGTCGACATCGAGCCACATGCCCAATTGCTGGGGATCGGCCACTTCGTCCTTGGTGACGAGCCAGGGGCCGATCGGCCCGAACGTATCGCTGCCCTTGCCCTTGTCCCAGGTGCCGCCACGTTCGGTCTGGAAATGACGTTCGGACACGTCATTGACCACGCAATAGCCGGCGACGTGATCGAGCGCGTCAGCCTCCTCGATATAGCGGGCTTCCTTGCCGATGATCACGCCCAGCTCGACTTCCCAATCGGGCTTGATGGCATTCTTGGGAATGATCACATCGTCATTGGGGCCGATAATGGCGCTGGTGGCCTTCATGAAGATGATGGGCTCGGCCGGAATGGGCGCGCCGGTTTCGGCGGCATGGTCGGCATAGTTGAGGCCAATGCAGATGAACTTGCCGACATTGGCGACGCAGGAGCCGATGCGCTGGCCGGCATCGAGCTTGGGCAGCACACCGATATCGGTGGCACGGATCTTGGCCAGGCCCTCGGGCGTCAGCGTCTCCCCGCCGATATCGCCGACAATGCCCGAGAGGTCGCGGATCGAGCCGTCTTCGGCCAGGATTGCCGGCTTTTCGGCACCCTTGGCGCCAACACGAAGCAGTTTCATAGGTCAGGTTCTCCAGAAATAGTCGAATGCGGCAGCTCAGCCCTTGGGGCGGATAATGCCCTTTTTGAGAATGATATTGCCGTAGAGCCGGCTTTCCCCGGTCTGCACGATGGCGTAGCCGGTCTTGACCCGCTCGTAGAAGGCAAAGCGTTCCAGCGAGGAGAGGCCCATGGCCGGCTCATGCTGTTTGATAATGGCCTCGAAGGCGTCCATTACCGGTTCGCGCTTGCCCGCATTGCCCACCACCTGCATGCAGATCGCGGCCTGATCGACAAAGTCGTCGAGCGGCATGACCGTGAGGATGGCGTCGAGCACGTCGGTGGCCGCAATGCCGTCGAGCCGCACCAAAACCGGGCCAGCGGAATCCGCCGGGTAATTGGCGTCGACAATGGCGATTTCATCGCCATGCCCCATGGCCCGCAGAATGCCCAGCAGATCGGGGCCGAGCAGCGGCGGAAGATTCTTGAGCATAAATGTCCTCCCTGGACACCGGCTGGGTGATCAGCCGAATGGAAACGTCTCCTCCTCGAGCGTCTTGCCATCGGCAAAGGGCTCGGGATTGTCGCGCGCAAAGGCGAAGAGTTCGACCATGACCGCGTCGATATGGGCGCGGATGGCGGCGATGGCCTGCTCCTGGTTCTCGGCCAGAATGCCGGCGAAAATGGCCTGGTGCTCGGCAATGGTCAGCGCCAGCCGGCGCGGCGTGATGATCAAGCGCCGGGCGCGATCCAGATTGGCCCGCGCCGAATCGATAATGCCCTTGATCTTGGAAAACCGCATCGAGCGGAAGATGATGTCGTGGAAATCGATATCGATCTGATGGAAGGCTTCGGCATCGTCGCGCGCTGCGGCATCGCGTTGCGCCGCCATATTGGCATGGAGCGCCGTGATGACATCGTGGTCGATATTGCCGATCAGCACCCGCAAGGCCTCGCTCTCCAGCGCCTTGCGGATCAGCATATATTCGCGGACATCGGCGATTTTGACCAGCGAGACGGTCGAGCCGCGCTGCGGGGCGATATCGACCAGCCCTTCGGCGGCCAAGCGCGCCAGCGCTTCGCTGACCGGAAAGCGGGAGACACCCAATTGCTCACAAATGGCTGATTTATCGATGCTTTGCCCCGGCGCCAGCGCCAGCGTGACGATCGCCTGGCGCAGCACATTGGTCACGTCCAGCGTGACGCTGCCGCGCGTCAGCGCCGTTGGGCGTGCAAGAAAATGGTAGGGACTTTCTGCCGATATCATGCTAACATGTTAGTTAGAGAAGTGATGTTTTACAATCGTCCAATAGCTCAGGATTGCGCGCAATCTGGAGGCAAAAGGGATGCAGGTAAAGCGCAGTTGAGATCCGACCCCGAAAGCCCCTCCATGTCCGAAACCCTGACCCGTCCCCAAAGCCGTACGCTGGTGTTGAACCCGGCCGACAATATTGCCGTGGCGCTTGCCAATCTGGAGGTGGGCAGCGACACCCCGCAAGGCGTCACCATCAAGCGCCGCGTGCCCAAGGGGCACAAATTTGCCACCCAGGGGATCCGGGCCGGCGAGGCCATCGTCAAGTTCGGGCAGATTATCGGCTTTGCCAAGGAAGCCATTCCGCCGGGCGATTGGGTGCATGAGCACAATTGCGGCATGGGCGGCGCCGATGGCAGCCTCAAGCACGATTATGCCTTTGCCGAAGGCGCCATCCCGCCCGAGATGATCCCGGTGGGCCAGCGCGCCACGTTCGAAGGCTATCGCCGCGCCAATGGCAGTGTCGGCACCCGCAATTATGTGGGCATCCTGACCTCGGTCAATTGCTCGGCCACCGTCGCCAAATTCATCGCCGAGGGCATCAACCGCTCGGGGATATTGGACGATTATCCCGAGATCGATGGCGTCGTGCCCTTCGTGCATGGCACGGGCTGCGGCATGGAATCGCGCGGCGAGGGCTTCGACATCCTCAAGCGCACGCAATGGGGCTATACGTCCAACCCCAATCTGGGCGCGGCCATGCTGGTCGGGCTGGGCTGCGAAGTGTTCCAGATCGGCCGGATGAAGGAAATGTATGGGATTGTCGAAAGCGACACATTCCAGACCATGACCATCCAGGAATCGGGCGGCACCAAGAAGATCATCGAATGGGGCATTGAGCGCATGAAGGAAATGCTGCCGGTGGCCGCCCGCGCCAGGCGGGAAACCATCGACGCATCCGAATTGACGCTGGCGCTGCAATGCGGCGGCTCGGACGGCTATTCCGGCATTACCGCCAATCCGGCCCTCGGCTATGCCGCCGACATCCTGGTGCGCAATGGCGGCACGGCGATCCTGAGCGAAACGCCAGAAATCTACGGTGCCGAGCATCTGCTGACCCGCCGTGCAGTATCGCGCGAGGTCGGGGAAAAGCTGATCAACCGTATCCATTGGTGGGAGGATTACACCGCCCGCAACCATGGCGAGATGAACAACAATCCCTCCCCCGGCAACAAGCTGGGCGGGCTGACCACCATCCTCGAAAAGTCGCTCGGCGCTGCGGCCAAGGGCGGCACGACGCCGCTGACCGCGGTTTATGAATATGCCGAAAAGGTCACCGAGAAGGGCTTTGTGTTCATGGACACGCCCGGCTTCGATCCGGTCTCGGCAACGGGGCAGGTGGCGGGCGGGGCCAATATCCTGGCCTTCACGACCGGGCGCGGTTCGGCTTATGGCTGTAAGCCGGTGCCCTCGATCAAGCTCGCCACCAATTCGGACATGTATGGCCGGATGACCGACGACATGGACATCAATTGCGGCGATATCGTCGAGGGCGTGTCCATCGAAGCCAAGGGGCAGGAGATTTTTGATCTCATGCTGCGCGTCGCCTCGGGCGAAGCCACGAAGTCCGAAGCCCTGGGCTATGGCGACAACGAATTCGTGCCCTGGCAGGTCGGGGCGACGATGTAAGCCGCCAGCAAGGCGTCTATTTGAGTGCATAGACTGACCCCGTCCGATCCGTGCTGCTGCGCTGGTCCCCCACGTCGCCGACTGCATAAGAGGCGAGGCGGGTGAGGCTTTGGTGGGGCAGGTCGCGGCGGTCGGGGTCGCCGATCAGTACCGCTATGCCTGCCTCGGCGCAGCGGACGAGGAAGGGCAGCATAAGCCTGGCGATCTCGGCATTGTAGAAGACGTCGCCGGCGGCGATCAGGTCGATATTTTGGGGTGGCGCGCCGCGCAAGTCGATGTCGATCAGCGGAAGGGCGACGCCGTTGGCTGTTGCATTGAGGGCGATGGCGGCGCGACCGTTGGGGTCGATTTCGGCGGCACTGGCTTCGGCTCCCAATCTCGCCGCGACGATGGCGACGAGGCCCGAGCCGGCGCCCAGGTCGAGCAGGCGTTGGCCCGCTACCAATCCGAGGTGAGCCCGGAAATGATGGGCCAAAGCCAGCCCGCCGGCCCATTGATAGGCCCAATAGGGCGCCGGCGGATCGTCCTCATCGCCAGCAAATTGCGATAGCCGGCTGCCGGAATGGGCGGTGTAAAGCTTGATATCCGGCAGGCTCGGGACGGGTTCGAGCCGCAGATATCGGGCGATGGCAGCATTGCGATCGATCAAGGATATTGCAGGCCGGTGGCGGTGACGTAGATCGACATCAAATACTGGCTCGAGGTGATGAAGAGCCGGTTGCGGGCCGGGCCGCCAAAGGCGACGTTGGAGGTGGATTGCCCGGTATGAATGCGGCCGAGCAGCGCGCCGGCCGGATTGTAGACGTTCACGCCGGGGCCGGCGCTGGTCCAGATATTGCCCTCAATATCGAGGCGGAAGCCATCGGGCAGGCCAGAATCGATATCGGCAAAGACGCCCGGATTGGTCAGCCGATCGCCATTGACGGTGAATTTGCGGATCTGGGCCGGCCAGTCTGGATTATGGCTGCGGCCGGTGTCGGAGACATAGAGCAGGCTTTCGTCGGGCGAAAAGGCCAGCCCATTGGGCTTGGCGAAATCGTCGGCTACCACGGTGAGCGAACCATCAGCCGGATCGAAGCGGTAGACATAGCAGCCCGCCTGTTCCTGGTCCGATTTATGTCCCTCATAGTCGGACAGAATGCCGTAGGGCGGGTCGGTGAACCAGATCGTGCCGTCGGATTTGACCACGACATCATTGGGGGAATTCAGCCGCTTGCCCTGGTAGCGATCGACCAATGTGGTGATGGTCCCATCGATTTCGGTGCGCAGCACGGCCCGGGCGCCATGCGAGCAGGAAATCAGCCGCCCCTGCCGGTCCCGCGTATTGCCATTGACGTAATTGGAGGGCGTGCGAAACGCACTCACGCCGCCATCGGGGACCCAGCGCAGCATGCGGTTGTTGGGAATGTCGCTCCACACCAACGCATTGGCATCGCCGAACCACACCGGCCCTTCGGCCCAGCGGCATTGGTCGTAGAGCACTTCCAAGGCGGCGCTGCCGATGGTCAGGTCGTTGAATTTGCTGTCGATGCGCTCAAGAACCCCGGCCATCGTATTCCTCCATATTTTTTGCAAGCATTTGAGAGGAAGGCCGGGGCGCTGGCAAGGCTAGCCGTTGGCACCGAGCGGAGAATTCCGCGGCGGCAGGTCGATGGAATAGATATTGTGCAGGCCGACATTGCGGATGTCGCGCTCGCCGCAGAGCGCCATGGTGATATCGAGTTCGCGCTGGATGATTTCGAGGGTGCGGGTGACGCCGGCTTCCCCGCCGGCGCCCAGGCCCCAAAGAAAGGCGCGGCCGATAAAGGTGCCCTTGGCGCCCAAGGCCATGGCCTTGAGCACGTCCTGGCCGGAGCGGATGCCGCCATCGAGATAGATATCGGTAAGATTGCCCACGGCATCGACGATTTCGGGCAGCACACGGATCGATGAGGGGGCGCCATCGAGCTGGCGGCCGCCATGATTGGAGACAATAATGGCGTCGGCGCCATGGGCGACAGCGGCCTTGGCGTCCTCGGCGTCGAGGATACCCTTGACGATGACCGGGCCACCAAAGCGCTCCTTGACCCAGGCGACGTCCTTCCAGCTCAGCGCCGGATCGAACTGATTGGCGGTCCAGGCCGACAGCTTGGAGAGATCGCCGGCATTTTCGACATGGCCGACAATATTGCGGAAGCTGCGGCGCTTGGTGCCCAGCATGCCCAGGGCCCAGCCCGGCTTGCGAGCCATTTCAAAGACGAAGCGCGGGGTGAATTTGGGCGGGGCGGACATGCCATTGCGCAAATCCTTGTGGCGCTGGCCCAGAATCTGCAGGTCCATGGTCAGCACCAGGGCCGAGCATTTGGCCGCCTTGGCGCGATCGATCAGCCGCTCGATAAAGGCGCGGTCGCGCATCACATAAAGCTGGAACCAGAACGGCTTGCTGGTGTTCTCGGCGACGTCCTCGATGGAGCAGATCGCCATGGTGGAGAGGGTAAAGGGCACGCCGAATTTCTCAGCGGCGCGAGCGGCTTTGATCTCGCCATCGGCGTTTTGCATGCCGGTGAGGCCCGTGGGCGCAATAGCCACAGGCATGCTGGCCTTCTCGCCGGTCATGGTGGTGGCAAGGCTGCGCCCGTCCATATTGACTGCCACGCGCTGGCGCAGCTTGATCTTCTGAAAATCTTCCTGATTGGCGCGATAGGTGCTCTCGGTCCAGGCGCCGCTATCGGCATAGTCGAAGAATTGCTTGGGCACCTTGCGCTTCGCCGCGGCCATCATTTCTTCGATGGTGAGAATCTTGTCGAGGGACGGCATGGCGCGGGCTCCGGGGAATGGTCTGGCGCTGGCCTAGCAACTAACATGTTAGTCGTCAATTGGCCATGCGGAAGCGCCGCCTGGTGCGGTTGTCAAATAGACGGACGGACCCCGAGACGGCTTTCGCCTCGTGATGAGTTTAAAAATGAGACGGAAACCGTCTCGGGGTGCCGGGACTTTTTCGGACGGCGCGATCGCAGACCCCAGCGTTTGCCGTAGCGCCCGCCCGATTGCCTCGTCCGCTCGACCCCGAGCGAAGCGCGACCCCCACTCCCCCGGCTGGCTTCCGGACGCTCGTCGCTGCAGCGCCGCCCGTGTCCCGGAAGATGGAGGGAGTATGGGGCAGGTTTTGGGGGTGGGGGATAAAATGGATAGGTGAGCTCTTTGCTGTCCCCCAACCACAATGTCATCCCCGCGAAAGCGGGAACCTCTGTTTGCTTTCTTCAGCATCCCGAAACAGAGGTTCCCGCTTTCGCGGGAATGACATTGTGGGGTGCATGCCACCATTGCCCTCAATGTCACCGCTCTCCCTCGGGCTTGTCCCGAGGGCCCTTCCCAATCCGGCGCAAGTGGCGAGTGGCCCTCGGGTCGGGCCCGAGGAAGAGCGGTGGGGAGGGGAGATTGGGGATGATTCTGGGATCGCTCGAACAACCACGGTGTCATTCCGGCGCAGGCCGGAATCCATGCTGAAGGCCATCCCGGCGCTGGATGCATGCGGATTGCCACGGACCTGGATTCCGGCCTGCGCCGGAATGACGCCGTGGGTGGGGTAGCTTAGGGCGCTAACCCCAGTTCGCCCGTGCCACATCGCCCTCGGTCAGCTGCTGATACACCGCCCGCGACACGGTCTTCATTTCTGCCTCGGGCAGGGTGCCTACCACTGTACAGGTGATGCGGGCATTGGCCCAATAGAAGGCTTCGGCGCCGTCCTGGCTGGCGAATTGATAGGCGGGGGCGCGGTCGGGCAGGGCGGCGGTGACATAGACGGTGATGCGCTGCTTGGCGGCGTTTTCATACATCAGCTGGGCGGCGCGGCCGCCGCGACTGGGTTCGCCCGGCAAGAGGCGCCCGCCCACCAGCGTAAAGCCTTCGGCACTCAGATCGGGCATGCCCAGATTGGTGTCGAGACGGTTGGAGAGCCAGCTGGACAGGTGCTCGCTATCGCTGCCGGGCACTTCCACGGCATGCCGGTTTTCGGCGACGAACACCGTGTGCGCATTGACCGCGTCGGCAATCAGATATTGGCTCGATGGCTCGGCATCAAACAGCGGTCGGGCAAACCAGCCGGCGCCCAGACCCAGGCCGACCAGCACCAATGCGGCGGCGGCCCAACCAAAAGCACTGCTGCGGCGGCGACCCAGCTCAGCCGCTATGCGGCGGGGCCGCAGGCGGGCGGGTACGGGTTCGGCGCCGGCCGGACCAAACAGCGTGCGCAAGGCATCGGACTGGCGCTGCCAGGCGGCGATTTCGGCGGCGAGATCGGGATTGGCGGCCAGATGGGCTTCCACCGCAGCGCGCTCGGCTTCCGGCAATTGCCCATCGGCAAAGGCCAGCAATCTATCGCTGGTGAACTCGCTCATTTGACCGTCCTCAGATGCGGCTCGGCCGGGTTGCCGGTGGCTAGCCGCAGCGCCGCACGGGCGCGGCCCAGCCGGGACATCAACGTGCCGAGCGGAATCTTCAAAATGTCGGCGGCCTCGGCATAGGGGAGGCCCTCCAATGCAACCAAGAGAATGGCTTCCTTCTGTTCAAGCGGCAGGGTTTCGATGGCGCGTGCCATTTCGGCCAGCGCGATATGGCCGGGCTGGGGCGCGGGCGCTCCCGGCTCGGCAATGGCGTCCATGGCCAGGAACGTGCCGTGCCGGCGCGTGGCGCGCAGGCTATTGCGATAGAGATTGACCAGGATGGTGAACAGCCAGGCGCGGACCTCGCCACTGGGGCGAAATAGTCCGCGCCGGGAAATGGCGCGTTCCAGGCAATCCTGCACCAGATCATCGGCCAGATCGATATTGCGCGTCAGCGCCCGGGCATAACGCCTGAGGGCCGGCACGCAGGCTTCGATCTGGTCGAGAAAATCTTGCAAGGCCGGGAATCCAGAACCTTATTCGACGGCAAGATGCCAGACGCCGCCGACGCCGTCACCGGTGATATCGCCCGGCTTGGCATCGCTCTTCCAATAATACAGCGGCCAGCCCTTATAGGCCCACATCTTGGAGCCATCGGTGCGGTCGACAATGGTGAATTCGCCTTCGGGCTTGGCCGAAGCATCCGCCATGAGCGGGGGCCAGTTGACGGCGCATTGCTCGTAGCAATTGGTGACGCCGGGAGCGTCCTTGTCGAAGATATAGAGCGTCATGTCATTGGGGCCGGTCAGCACGGTCTTGCCGCCGATCTCGGCGGATTTGACGGCGCCGCCGACATAGTCTTCGGCAAAGGCGGGGGCGGCGAACAGCGCCAGCACGGCAGCGCCAGCCAGGACAGAACGAAGTTTCATTTGGTATTCCCTCCGAGTTGCGGGGTCTTTCCTTGAAGGCCCTCGACCCCAACAACACCGCTCGGCCCGGTTTAATCCGCAGCACCCAAAATATTTCTATCGGCTGGACGAATACGGCGGGGCCGCACTGGTGACAGCAGCTGCAAAAATGATATTGGCTGGCTCCGCGCCAGCGGGGCGCCCGGTGCCTGGAGGTCAAATCTATGTTCGTGGTGAGCGGCGAAAGCCTGATCGATCTGGTGTCCGAGCCGCGCGGGGCGGATGGATCCATCGTCATGCAGGCCCATCAGGGCGGCTCGCCCTATAATTGCGCCATCGCGCTCTCCAAGCTGGGCAATGATACGGGTTTTTTGTGCCCCATTTCCAAGGACGGGTTCGGCTCCTATCTGCTCGAGCCGCTGGATGCTGCCGGAGTGACGCCCCTGCTCAAGGAGCGGGTGTTCGCGCCGACCACATTGGCGGTGGTGACGCTGGATGCGCAGCGCAAGGCGCAATATGAATTTTACCGCAATGCCGACCATGCCTTTACCGAGGCGGGGCTGATCGCGGCGCTGCCCGAGCAGATCGAGGTCTACCAGACCGGCGGTTTCTGCCCGATCCTGCCCGAGGATGCGGCGATCTGGCTGCAGGTGATCAAGGCGGCGATTGCCCGGGGCGCGACGATCACCATCGACCCCAATGTGCGGCCATCTTTGGTGGAGGATTTCGAGGGCTATAAGCAGCGGCTCAGCCAATTCCTCGATCTGGCGCATCTGGTGAAGGTGTCCGAGGAAGATCTGGCCGAACTCGACGCAGAAAAGAGCATCGAGCAGCATGCCGCCGATCTGCTGGCGCGGCCTAATTGCGAACTGGTGGTGGTGACGCTGGGCGAAAAGGGCTCGCGCGCCTTTACCGCTGCCGGCGAAGCCCGCGCCGATATCTATTCCCCGCCGTTCTTTGGCGACACGGTGGGCGCCGGCGATAGTTTGATGGCCGGCATTTTGACCTGGCTGCACGAGGCGGGGGATCTCAAGCCGGGCAGGCTCAGGCAGCTCGACAGTGCGGCCTTGGCGACCACGCTGCGTTTCGGCGCGGTGGTGGCCGGGCTCAATTGCGCCGAGCAGGGCTGCAAGCCCCCGACCCGGGCGCAGGTCGATGCGGTGCTGGCGGCATAGAAGACTTCAGCGCCGGACGGAACCTGCGGGCACGCGCCCTAGTTGAAGCAGCAGCTTCTCCTCAAGGACACCTCAGCATGAAAACGCCCGCCATCAAGCTCGCTTCCAGCAATGCCAAATCCGCCATCATCGATATCCTCAATGGCAGGCTGGCCGACGCCATCGATCTGGCGCTGATCACCAAGCAGGCGCATTGGAACCTCAAGGGGCCTAATTTCATCGCCGTGCATGAAATGCTCGATCCGATGCGCGCCAGCATCGACACCCATGTCGACATCATTGCCGAGCGCATCGCCCAGCTCGATGGCATTGCCCTGGGCACCAGCCAGGTCGTCGCCAAGGCCAGCAAGCTCGAGCCCTATCCCACCGATATCCGCAAGACCGCCGACCATCTGGCGGCGCTGGCCGACCGCTATGCCGCCCTTGCCAATCAGGTCCGCGCGGATATCGACGCCACCGACGAAGCCGGCGATGCCGACGCGGCCGATATCCTCACCGCCTTCTCCCGCGACCTCGATAAAAATCTCTGGTTCATCAAGTCGCATCTGGAATAGGGCAGGCACCGCCACCTTTACGCCACCGCTCTTGCACCCTACCTTTCCTGGGCGCATGCCCAGGAGACTGAAATCTTGCCTCACGATATCGTCGGCCACGCCATTGTCTCTGCCGATGGCAAGATCGCCACGGCCGATGGCGCCATGCCGGCCGAATTGCGCAACGCGCTCGACTGGCAGCGCTTCCAGACCCATCTTGATCGCGCGAGCCTGGTCGTCCTCGGCCGCCCGGGCCACGAGCGCAATCCCAATCCGGGGCGCAAACGTCTGGTGGTTACCTCCACCGTTGGCGACCTGGCGCTCGATCCGGCCGACAAGCATGCCCATTTCTGGAACCCGGCGGGCCTCTCCTTCGATTCGGCGCTGACCGCCCTGGGCATTGCCGAAGGGACGATCGCCATTACCGGGGTGTTCGACCTGTTCCGCGAGCGCTTCACCGCCTTCGATCTGGCCGAATCCAATGTGGTGCTGATCCGCGATGGCCAGCCCTGTTTCAGCACCGGCCATCCCCGCCTCGTGCTGGCGGATTGCGGGCTTTTCCCCGTCAGTTTCGAAGCGCTCGACCCCGAGGCCAATGTCACGCTGACCCGCTGGCGGCGCCTGCCGGATAGCGAACTCCTATGATTTCCTATAGCTGGATTGGAAATCTCCTATAGGACTTTTGTAAATCCGCTTGCAGCCAGTTTGGAATTATGCAAATGTGACCTTGTTAGGGCAGCACGACTGTCCTATCTGACGCGTCGCCCCGCTCTCCGCGGCCAGCACGCACGCTGGTCCGGCTGGCCCGCTTCATGTGAGCGGAAACGGATAGGCGGGGTTGAGATACAACCCGAATTGAGCGGCCATTTGGATGCAGCGCCGCTCCCCACGCATGGACGTATTTGGCAATGCGAGCCGTACTGTAGTAGTACGACCCGCCTGAACACTGCGCCCACCAGAGGACGAGACCGCATCCATAAGCCCCAACGGGCACCATCAGGATGCACACGACATAGCGACAGAGCCCGGCAACGGGCGCGATCAACAAGCGAGGAACAACGATATGGCACACGCGCGGAACGGACAGCTTACTCCGGTCACCACCAAAGCCACCAATCGCAAAACCTTGATTGAGCATGCTCGCCCCGTCACTGGTCGTCCCGAGGCGCAGGGTCTTTACGATCCGGCCAACGAACATGATGGCTGCGGCATCGGCATGATCGCCAATATCAAGAACAAGCCCAGCCATGAAGTGGTGGAAAAGGGTCTCGAAATCCTCGAGAACCTGGAACATCGCGGCGCCGTGGGTGCCGATCCGCTGATGGGCGACGGCGCCGGCATTCTGGTGCAGACTCCGCATGGCTTTTTCAGCCAGGTGCTGGATTTCCCGCTGCCGGAAAAGCACCACTATGCCGTGGCCATGCTGTTCTATCCCAACATTGTCGCCCTGCGCGACAAGTGCGCCGAAGCCGTGCGCGGTGTGCTGGCCCGCGAAGGCCTGACGCTGCTGGGCGAACGCGTCGTCCCCACCGATAATTCGGCCCTCAGTGAAGGCGTCATCGCCACCCAGCCGATCATCGAGCAGATGGTGATTGCCCGCCCGGCCGGCCTGACGCTGGACGAGTTCGAGCGCAAGCTGCTGATCGTGCGCAAGGTGATTTCCAACACCGTCTATGCCGCCATTCCCGAAAGCGATGGCGACAATGGCTTTTATGTCGTCTCCATGTCGGCGCGCACGCTGGTCTATAAGGGCATGTTTCTGGCCTTCCAGCTCAAGGCCTTCTTCCCGGACCTGTCCGACGAGCGCTTTGAATCCGCCATTGCCCTGGTACACCAGCGTTTTTCGACCAACACCTTCCCCAGCTGGAAGCTGGCCCATCCCTATCGCATGACTACCCATAATGGTGAAATCAACACCATTCGGGGCAATGTGAACTGGATGGCGGCCCGTCAGGCTTCGGTGTCCTCGCCGCTGTTCGGCGACGACATCACCAAGATCTGGCCCATCTCCTATGAAGGCCAGTCCGACACGGCCTGCTTTGACAACGCGCTCGAATTCCTCGTGCGCGGCGGCTATTCGCTGCCCCACGCCGCCATGATGCTGATCCCCGAAGCCTGGGCCGGCAACCCGCTGATGGACGACACGCGGCGCGCTTTCTACGAATATCACGCTGCCCTGATGGAGCCGTGGGACGGCCCCGCTGCCATGTCGCTATCGGACGGCCGCTATGTCGTGGCCACGCTGGACCGGAACGGGCTGCGCCCCGCCCGCTATCTCGTGACCCGCGAAGGCCATGTTGTGCTCGCCTCGGAATCCGGCGTGCTGGATATCCCGGACGAGGACATTGTCGAACGCTGGCGCCTGCAGCCGGGCCGCATGCTGCTGCTTGATCTGGAGGAAGGCCGCATCATCTCCGACGAGGAGATCAAGCGCACCCTCGCCACCAAGAACCCCTATGCCGAATGGCTCGCCCGCAGCCAGATCGTGCTCGAGGACCTGCCCGAGACCGAGCCCAAGGCTCCGGTCACCAGCGAAAGCCTGCTCGATCGCATGCAGGCCTTTGGCTATACCCAGGAAGACATCAAGCTGCTGATGGCTCCCATGGCCACCACCGGCCAGGAAGCCGTCGGCTCGATGGGCACCGATACGCCCATCTCGGCGCTGAGCGATAAGTCAAAGCTGCTCTACACCTATTTCAAGCAGAACTTCGCCCAGGTCACCAATCCGCCCATCGATCCGATCCGCGAGGAATCGGTGATGAGCCTGGTGAGCTTCATCGGCCCGCGTCCGAACATTTTTGATCTGGAAGGCGTGTCGCACCAGAAGCGGCTGGAAGTTCGTCAGCCCATTTTGACCAATGAGGATCTCGAAAAGATCCGCGCCATTGGCGACATGGAAGACAACCAGTTCAAGACCAAGACGATCGACATCACCTATCCCGCCGATATGGGCGCGGTGGGCATGGAAGCGGCTATCTCGGCCATTTGCGAAAAGGCCGAGGCCGCCATTGCCGGCGAGTACAATATCATTGTGCTCTCCGATCGCCTCGTCGCGTCCGACCGCATCGCCATTCCCGCGCTGCTGGCCACGGCCGCCGTGCATCACCACCTGATCCGCAAGGGGTTGCGCACCTCCTCGGGCCTGGTCGTCGAAACCGGCGAAGCCCGCGAAATGCACCATTTCGCCATGCTGGCCGGCTATGGCGCCGAAGCCATCAACCCGTACCTCGCCTTCGAAGCGCTTGCGGCCCTCCAGGCCGAAGGCGAGTTCCCGGCCGAGGTCGATGCCTCCGAAGTGGTCTATCGCTACATCAAGTCGGTCGGTAAGGGCCTGCTCAAGGTCATGTCCAAGATGGGCATTTCCACCTACCAGTCCTATTGCGGCGCGCAGATTTTCGACGCGGTCGGTCTCAAGACCGATTTCGTCAAGCGCTTCTTCTTCGGCACCGCCACCACCATTGAAGGCGTGGGCTTGGTCGAAGTGGCCGAGGAAACCGTGCGCCGGCATCGCGATGCCTTTGGCGACGATGTGGTGCTGCGCAAGGCGCTCGATGTGGGCGGGGAATATATGTACCGCATCCGCGGCGAAAAGCATGCCTGGAGCCCCGACGTTGTCGCGGACCTGCAGCACGCCGTTCGCACCAAGGATGAAAGCCCCGAAACTGCGCAGGATCGCTACAACAGCTTTGCCGAACGGGTAAACACCGGCGAAAACGGCTACCTGGCCATTCGCAACCTGTTCGATATCAAGCCGCTCGGGGGGGCCGTGCCGCTTGAGGAAGTCGAACCGGCAGTCGATATCGTCAAGCGCTTCGTCACCGGCGCCATGTCCTTCGGCTCGATTTCGCGCGAAGCCCATACCACCCTTGCCCAGGCGATGAACCGCATTGGCGGCAAGTCGAACACCGGCGAAGGCGGCGAGGAACCCGATCGCTATAAGCCGCTGCCCGATGGCAGCCAGAACCCGCTCCGCTCTGCCATCAAGCAGATCGCCTCGGGCCGCTTCGGCGTCACCGCCGAATATCTGGTCAATGCCGATGCCCTCCAGATCAAGGTTGCGCAGGGTGCCAAGCCCGGCGAAGGCGGCCAATTGCCCGGCCACAAGGTCGATTGGATCGTCGCCAAGACGCGCCATTCGACCCCCGGCGTGGGCCTGATCAGCCCGCCGCCGCATCACGATATCTATTCCATCGAAGATCTCGCCCAGCTCATTTACGATCTCAAGAACGTCAATGAGCAGGCCGATATCTCGGTCAAGCTGGTCTCCGAAGTCGGCGTCGGCACTGTTGCTGCCGGCGTTGCCAAGGCCCGTGCCGACCACATCACCGTCTCCGGCTATGATGGCGGCACCGGCGCTTCGCCCTTGACCTCGCTCAAGCATGCCGGCGGACCGTGGGAAATCGGCCTGGCTGAAACCCACCAGACGCTGGTGCTGAACCGCCTGCGTTCGCGCGTCGTGCTGCAGGTCGATGGCGGTCTCAAGACCGGCCGTGACGTGCTGATCGGCGCCCTGCTCGGCGCCGACGAATTCGGCTTCTCGACCGCGCCGCTGATCGCGGCCGGCTGCATCATGATGCGCAAGTGCCATCTCAACACCTGCCCGGTTGGCGTCGCCACCCAGGACCCGGTGCTGCGCAAGCGCTTCAAGGGCACGCCCGAGCATGTCATCAACTACTTCTTCTTCATCGCCGAAGAACTGCGTGGCCTCATGGCTGAGTTGGGCGCGCGCAATCTCAAGGACCTGGTCGGCCGTTCCGACCTGCTCGATCAGAAGCGCCTCAAGGATCATTGGAAGAGTGAAGGCGTCGATTTCACCAAGCTGTTCTACAAGCCCGAGCCGATTGGCGGGGACACGCTCTATCACTCCGAGTTCCAGAACCACCATCTGGAAGCCGTGCTCGATCGCAAGCTGATCGAGCTGGCCCAGCCGGCTCTGGACAATGGCACCCCGGTACAGATCGAGCTGCCCATCCGCAGCCGCGATCGCTCGGCCGGCGCCATGCTGTCGGGTGCGCTGGCCCGCAAGTATGGTCATGAAGGCCTGCCGGACGACACCATTTCGATCAAGCTGACCGGCACGGCCGGCCAGGCCTTCGGCGCCTTCCTGGCTCGCGGCATTTCCATCGACATGGTGGGCGACGCCAATGACTATGTCGGCAAGGGTCTGAGCGGCGGCCGCATCGTCGTGCGCCCCTCCGACAAGGCCACCTTCGTGCCGGAAAAGTCGATCATTGTCGGCAATACCGTGCTCTACGGCGCCATTGCGGGCGAGTGCTACTTCCGTGGCGTGGCCGGCGAACGCTTCGCCGTCCGTAACTCGGGCGCCGTCGCGGTCGTCGAAGGCACTGGCGATCATGGCTGCGAATATATGACCGGCGGCGTCGTCGTCGTCATCGGCCAGACCGGCCGCAACTTCGCTGCCGGCATGTCGGGTGGCGTGGCCTATGTGCTCGACGAAGACGAGACCTTCCGTGACCGGTGTAACCTGGCCATGGTCGATCTCGAGCCCGTGCCCGAGGAAGAAAACCTCATGCAGAAGCTCCACCATCACGGTGGGGATCTCGAATGGCACGGCCGCGTCGACATTTCCGGCGATATGACCCGGCACGACGACGAGCGCCTGCACCAGCTCATCTCCAACCACCTGCACTATACCGGCTCGACCCGCGCCAAGTTCATCCTCGACAACTGGGTCGAGATGCGCCCCAAATTCGTGAAAGTGATGCCGGTCGAATATCGCCGCGCCATCCGCGAAATGGAAAAAAAGCGCGCCAGCGGCACCATGGGCATGGCGGCGGCGGAATAGAATGGGGGAGGTCGGTGTCATGACCTCCCTGTTCCACCGCCAGAGCAGTTTCAACCACCGGGTCCTTCCCGCGCCAGCGGGAACCCATCCGGGCGAAGAGAATAAGATGATGCAAATCTATGGCGACCTTGCGTCAGGCAATTGCCTCAAGGTCAAGTACATCGCTGACGCAATCGGCCAGCCCTATGTCTGGCACGATGTCATCGCCAGGACCGGCGCCACGGCGACGCCGGAATTTCTGGCGCTCAACCCTGCTGGCCAGGTGCCCGTTGTCGTGCTCGACGATGGACGCCCGCTGGCGCAGTCCAATGCCATCCTGCGCTATCTGGCGCTGGGCTCCCGCTTTATTCCCAGTGATGCCTATGAGGCCGCCAAGGTGGACGAATGGCTGTTCTGGGAACAATATAGCCACGAGCCGACGGTGGCGGTGGCGCGCTCCCGTATCCGCTACAATGGCCAGACCTTTGCGACCCTCGATGCGGATCTGGTGGCCCGCGCCAACAAGGCGCTCGACCGGCTGGAACAGGCATTGGCCGGCAGCACGTTCCTGGTCGGGAACACCATGAGCATTGCCGACATTGCTCTGCTGGCCTACACCCGCCTGGCTCCCGAAGCCGGCTTTGATTTATCTGGGCGGCCCGCGCTGTTGCGCTGGATTGCGGCCTGCGAACAAGAACTCGAACTACCTGCCGTAACGGCAGCGAATTAGGGGCACGATATGGGTAAGGTAACAGGTTTCCTCGAGATCGAGCGTGAAGAGCCCCGGTACGAACCGGCGTCCGATCGCATCCGCCATTTCGGCGAATTCACCGTGCCGATGTCGGAAGGCCGCGTGGTCGACCAGGCGGCGCGCTGCATGGATTGCGGCATTCCGTTCTGCCATGGCGATACTGGCTGCCCGGTCAACAACCAGATCCCGGACTGGAATGACCTCGTCTATAATGGCGATTGGGAAGAGGCGGCGCGCAACCTGCACTCGACCAACAATTTCCCCGAATTCACCGGCCGCATCTGCCCCGCCCCCTGCGAGGAAGCCTGCACGCTCAATCTCGAAGATACGCCCGTCGCCATCAAGACGGTGGAACAGGCCATTGCCGACCGCGCCATCCGCTCGGGCTGGGTCAAGCCACAGCTGCCCAAGGCCAAGACCGGCAAGTCGGTCGCCATTGTCGGCTCCGGTCCCGCCGGGCTCGCGGCCGCTCAGCAACTCGCCCGCGCCGGCCACGATGTTCATGTCTATGAACGCGAGCCCAAGGCCGGTGGCCTGATGCGCTATGGCATTCCCGACTTCAAGATGGAAAAGGACCATATCGACTTCCGCGTCAGCCAAATGGAAGCCGAGGGTGTCACTTTCCACTATGGTGTCAATGTCGGGGTTAACAGTCCGCTAACCGATTTGCAGCAGAAGCACGACGCGGTGCTGCTCGCCGGCGGCTCGGAAAAGCCCCGCGATGTCGATGCCGAAGGCACCCATTTCAATGGCGTGCACTTCGCCATGCCCTTCCTCGTGCAGCAGAATCGGCGGCTCGGCGGCGAGGATGTCAGCGAAGAAATCCAGCTCACGGCAGCCGGCAAGCATGTCGTCGTTGTCGGTGGTGGCGATACCGCAAGTGACTGTGTTGGCACGTCTTTTCGGCAGGGCGCCATTGCCGTGACCCAGCTCGACGTGCGCGCCCAGCCGCCCGAGCTTGAGAACAAATTGACCAATTGGCCCAATTGGGCGGTCAAGATGCGTACCTCGTCCAGCCAGGCCGAAGGCGCCATCCGCGAATTCGCCGCCGGCACGATGAAGATCATCGGCAATGCCAAGGGCCAGGTCACCGGCGTCGAATGCGCCCGCGTCGATCGCAAGCGCCAACCCATTGCCGGTACTGAGTTTATTATCAAAGCGGACCTCGTCCTGCTGGCCATCGGCTTCGCCCATCCGATCCACGAAGGCATGCTGACCGAACTGGGCGCCCAGCTCGACAAGCGCGGCAATCTCTTCGCCGACACGCTGAGCTACAAGACCACGGTGCCCAAGGTCTACGCCGCCGGCGACATGCGCCGCGGCCAGTCCCTGGTCGTCTGGGCGATCCGGGAAGGGCGCCAGGCTGCTCGCTCCATCGACTTCGATCTGATGGGCAAGACGGACCTGCCGCGCTAAAAACAATGGGGCAGCCAAGGCTGCCCCATTCGACTAAAACCCCGTAATCACTGGGACTTAGCGCCCGCTGGCATTCTCGACCTGGTTTGCAGCTGGATCGATTCCCACGCCAAATGCATCCACCCGCCCGATCGGCGCGGCCACCAATTCGTCCAGCGTAAAGGCCGGTGCGGCAGGCGCGCCTGCCGCGGTCAGCAACTCCCCGGCCCGCTGCGGCGCCCGGCTCAGCGGGATCACCGCCCCCGCCACTTCGAGCAGCCGGATCTGCCCAAGTCCTTGATAAGGCGGGCGTAACATCGCTGCCGCATCGGTTCCCAGCAGCGGATCGCCCACCGCCACACTCACTCCGCTGCCGCGGTAGAAGGTGCGGATGGTCTGGCTCAGGTAGAATGCCAGTTTATCCGCGCCAGCCGCCGAAAAATGGATGCCGTCATCCTTGCGCATCAGCGCATTCTGCCCGCTGACATCAGGCCCATAGGAGGAATATTTGCCGTCCTCGCCCAGAAATCTCTCATAGATATCAAGGAATTCGGCGCCGCCGGAAAAACTGGCCAGTTTCTGGATATTGCTGATCTGGGTCATCGCGGTGGAATAATCGCCCTTGGCCATGGGCGGCAATCCCACCCAGATCACCGGCTTGCGCGCCGCCCGTAATTGACCCAGAAAATCAGCAATCCGCGCCTGATAAGCCGCATTCCATGGCTCGCTCAGCGCCGCATAGGAGCCGATATCCTGCCGGTCGTTGATCCCCATGATGACCACGGCGAGATCAAAACTATCGGCGGCGATCTGCTCGCCAATCGCCTTGTCCCAGTCGAAATAATCGGCCCGCACAAAGCCTGACGAGCCCACGCCCTGGCCGATTACCACCAGATTGGGGTCCTCGGCATAGAACCGCTCCAGCGCCTTGGCCAGGTCCACCGCCAGCGAATCCCCGAACACCGCCAGCCGTGTAGCGTCAGCCGCCTTCTCGATCTGCGGCTTGGGCGGCGGCAGGCTGGCCCGCGGTGCCGACGGCTGCGAACGCGGTTGCTGGCGGGGCTGTTGGCGTGGCTGCTCCACCGGCGCCTGCGGCTGGTCATCGCCAAACAGCAGGTCAAACAAAGTCCGCCGTCGCTGTTGCTGAGCCACCACGAGCGTCTCGTTCTGGGCAAAGGCCGGCGCCACGTCGATCAGGACGAGCAAAGCCACCATGATTGCCACAACAAGCCGCTTCATTTCAGTCTCACGCATCTTTCGCGCTGTTTTAGCAAAGCCGGGCGACAAAACCACGCCTGTCGCCCCAATGTTACCGCGTCGCGGCCGCCAGTGCTTCATAGGACGCCCGGGTGATGAAGCCATCGGCCACCTCGCCCCGCGCCGCCTGGAACCGCGCATAGGCCGCCTGGCTGATCGGCCCGATCCGCCCATCCACCGCCCCGCGATAGAGCCCCAGATCGATCAACGCCTGCTGAATGGCCTTACGCTGCGCCAGATTCGGGAACGCCGTGCTGCGCGGCCAATCCTGTACAAAGCTGCCGACGCCCTTGAGCCGGTCGGTCATATGCGCCACGCTCATGGCGTAGCTATCAGAGAAATTGTAGCCTTTGAGCACCAGATAATTCCCGGTCATCAGGAATTTCGGGCCCTCCTTGCCCGCCGGCACATAGAGAAACACGGGCGTGCGCGCATCGGCAAAAGCCCGCCCATTGGCCCGAGTTACACCACGCTCGGCAAAGAACGAGATGGGTCGCAACTGCTCCCGGTCGGCCAGCAGATAATCAAACCCCGCCGGCAAGACGACCTCAAAGCCCCAATCCACCCCGGGCTGATAGCCCAGATCGCGCAGGAACTTGGCTGACGTCGCCAGGGCATCGGCCAGCGAATTGTGCAAGTCGATCCGCCCATCGCCATCCCCGTCGGTGCCATGCGCCACCACGTTGCTCGGATTGACCTGCAAATGCCCGATGGCTCCCGCCCAGGACCCCACCAGATGGGATGCGTCGAGCGGCCCACGCTGCACCAAAAGCAGCGCTCCGATCAGGTCGGCCTCATCCTCCACCAGCCGCGTCCGCCGCTGATGCACCAGCGTCGCCAGCGAGCGCACGATAGGCCGGATCAGGCTGGCATTGCCCAGCACGGTGCCATAATCGGTTTCCATGCCCCAGATGGCACCCAGCACATAGGGATCAACGCCGTAGCGCTGCCCGACACTGCTGAAGAGGTCGGCATTGCGTGCCAGTGCCGCCTTGCCCCGCTCGATCCGCCCCGCGGTCACCCTTCCCTCGATATAGTCCCACATCGGCGTGGTGAATTCGGGCTGGCTGGTGACCAGATCCGGCACGCGCGGGTCCGGCGTCAGCCCCGTCATGGCCGCATCATAGGTGGCCGCGCTCACCCCCGCTGCCAGAGCCTTGGCGCGGAAATTGGCGATGAAGCTAGCAAAGCTCTCGACCGGCTGCGCCTGAACGGAGGCGACCATCAGCAGCAAAAACAGCCCGATCGGGCGAACCATGGGCTTACCTATTTCTCACCATCAGATGCCGCTCCCAATCATAGGCCGACTGAACGATTTCATTGAGATCATCATGCTTGGGCACCCAGCCGAGGAGCGAGCGCACCTTCTCGCCAGTCGCGGTGATCGAGGCCGGATCACCCGGCCGGCGCGGGCCTTCCTCGGCCAGAAAATCGACACCCGACACGGCTTTGACCGTATCGACCACCTGGCGCACCGAATAGCCCTGCCCATAGGCGCAATTGAGCGTGGTGCTGTCGCCACCGCCACGCAAATGCTTGAGCAGCAGCGCATGGGCCGCGATCAGGTCGGTGACGTGGATATAGTCGCGCACGCAGGTGCCATCCGGCGTTTCGTAATCGGTGCCGAAAATATCCATCTTGGCGCGCTGGCCCAACGCCGTCTGGCACGCCACCTTGATCAGGTGGGTGGCCAAAGGCGTTGATTGCCCGCTGCGCTTGCCCGGATCGGCGCCGGCCACATTGAAATAGCGCAGCACGCCATAGGTCATGGGGTGCGCTGCCGCCACGTCGGATAGCATCCATTCTGTCATCAGCTTGGAGCGGCCATAAGGCGACATCGGGTTGAGCGGAGTGGTCTCCACCACGGGCGCCAGACCGGTCATGCCATAGACGGCAGCGGTCGAGGAGAAAATGAAATGCTTGACCCCGCCCTTGACGGCCGCTTCGATCAGATTGCGAGAAGTGGCAGTATTATTGCCGTAATATTTTAGCGGATCGGCAACCGATTCGGGGACCACAATGGAGCCGGCAAAATGCACGATCTCGGTGATCCTGTGGGTTTCGATCAGCTTCAGCACGAAGTCGATATCGCCGGCATTGCCCTGGACGAATTTGGCCCTGCCATCGATCGCCCAGTCGAAACCGGTGACCAGATTGTCCAGCACCACCACGTCTTCCCCGGCGTCGGTGAGGTTGAGCACCATATGGCTGCCGATATAGCCAGCGCCGCCCGTAACCAGTACCGTCATACCGTAACTCCTGTCTTGAGAACGCAATTTTGCCCTGATGATATACTGCATGTCTTGAGATAGCTTTACCCCTGCCACTCAAATGGAGTTCCCGATTTGCCAAAGCGCGTAAGAACGGCCGTGTTTCCTGTCGCAGGCCTCGGCACCCGGTTCCTGCCGGCCACCAAGGCAATGCCCAAGGAAATGTTGACGGTAGTGGACCGCCCACTGATCCAGTATGCGGTCGATGAGGCACGCGAGGCTGGTATCGAGCACTTCGTCTTCGTCACCGGCCGCAACAAGGGCGTCATCGAGGACCATTTCGATCGCCAGTTCGAGCTGGAGACCACGCTCGAGGTTCGCGGTAAAAACAATGCGCTCAGTGAGTTGCGCAAGGACCTGCCCTCGGCCGGCCGCACCAGCTTCACCCGCCAGCAAGAGCCTTTGGGCCTGGGCCACGCCGTGTGGTGCGCTCGTGATATCGTGGGCGACAATCCCTTCGCCCTGCTGCTGCCCGACATGCTGTTCAAGGGCGAGCCGGGCGTGCTGCGCCAGATGATGGATGCCTATGAAGAAACCGGCGGCAATGTCATCGCCGTCGAGGAAGTACCGCCGGCCGAAGTTTCCTCCTATGGCGTGATCGCCCGGGGCGAAGGCGAGGACAATGGCTTCCGCGTCACCGGCATGGTGGAAAAGCCCAAGGTAGAAGAGGCCCCGTCCAACCTCATCATTTCGGGCCGTTACATCCTGCAGCCCGAGGTGTTCTCGCTGCTGGCCGACCAGCCCAAGGGCGCCGGCGGGGAAATCCAGCTTACCGATGCCATGCAGACCCTGATGCATACCCAGCCCTTCACCGGCGTCAAATATCAGGGCAAGAGCTTTGACTGCGGCTCCAAGATCGGCTTTCTGACCGCCAATGTGGTTTATGCGCTGGACCGCAACGACATCCGCGACGGCTTCCTCAAGGAATTGCAGAAGCTCGATCTGGGCGCTCATTTCTAGGCAGACTGGCCCGGTCTCACGACCGGGCCGCCGCCAAATCCCCAGGCACATCCCTGCGACAAATCAGCGCGAGACGGTCAGCCCGACCATGATGCGGTGGCTGTCTTCGACGCCCTCCGTGGTGCTGTCGCTATGGGAAAAATCGTAATCGGCCGACACCGTCGTATGCGGGCCGAGCTGATAATCGGCACCCAGGCCATAGCCGTTGCCATCTTTGGTCTCGGGACTGCCCTCGTAACGCGTCGTGCTCCAATCGGCGGAGGCGCGGAGCGCCAGCCAGGAATTGACCGCATAACCGATTTCGCCGCTTGCTGCATAGCGCACCGCGGTGGTGCCAGCTGACGTAGGACCGGGCGGCTCGACGCTGGTCGATAGCGTACCGGTCGCGCTCCAGCGCTCGTCGGGGGTGAAGGTGACGCTGGCGTTGTAGAGATGAGTGACCACCTCGCCCAGGCTCGCCTCGTCGAAGCGGCGCAGGTTGAGACCGGTCGAGGCCGTGGCCTGCCAGACGCTGCTCCAGCGCCCGGTGACGCCGGCCTCGATACTGGCTTCATTGGCATCGGTCTTGAGCAGCAGGACCGAGGAAGGATGGTCGAACATGTCCCGGCCCAGACCCGCACGGCCGAAGACTTCAAAGATCGGCGTCACCTGGAAGCCCAGCCGCAAGCCGGAATCCAGCGCCCAGACGGCGCGATCGGCATTGTCGATCACGCTGCCATCCACGAGGCCGGTTTCCCCATAGACGCTGCGCTGCACGGCCCCGGTCACGCCCAGATTGAAGCGGCCGAACTTGCGGGTCACGCCCAGCTCGACGCCGCCGGAAATGCGCTGTGGCGGGTCGGCGATATTGCTGGCGACGCCCGGCATACCGGGCAGGTCCTGCGTGAGGGAGAAATTGGCATCGGCCGAGGCAAGGGTTTCCCGATCAAGCGCGTAATCGCCCGACAGGTTGAGCCGCAAGGCGGTAACATCGATCTGCCCGTCATCGGGCCGGGTCACTTCGGCTTCCGCATCGAGGCCAATGGCCGAGCGGGAGCCCACATGGTTCAGCGTTACGCTGGGGACCAGCCGCGTGTCGAAGCGCTCTCGTTCGGCGCTCTGGGTATAGGTGCCACGCAGCGCCACCGACCAATCGACGTCGAAGAATGGATCATAGGGCTCGGGAACGCCGCTGCCATCGGCCAATACCGGGCCGGCAGCGGGATAGATATCCGGCAACAGCCGCTGATTGTCGGTGCCGGAGCCGTCCCCAGCGGGACGCTCGGAACCGGCCATGGCCGGCTCGACAAGGCAGGCAAGGCCAAGCGCAAAAGCGCCGGCCCATTGTCCCGATTGCCGTATGCGCCAGGGCAAGGTCCGCTCCGCCAGCTGAAATCAGCCCGCGACGATGAAATCCGGGCCTTACCCAATCCTTTCATCTTATGGTTAACGAAAGTTTGCTGCCGCCCTTAGGAAATGGGCTCGACCTTGAGCACGGCGCCATCGCTGCCGACAATCCGTACCCGGGTCCCCACGGGCAGGTCCGGTCCGGCGACGCGCCACACCGAATCGCCCAACACGATCCGCCCGAAGCCGCCCGCAATGGGCTGCTCCAGCACGGCTTCCTGGCCGGTATAGCGATCGGCCCGGCGGTTGAGATAGGGGCTGTCATTAGCCGTTTCGCGACCACGGCTCCAGCGGGTCCACAGGAAGATCGTCACCAGCGACAACGCCCCGAAGATCAGCCATTGCAGCGGCCAGCCGATCGGCTGGAACAGGGTGAGCAGGCCCACAATCAGCCCAGACACCCCCATCCACAGCAGAAACCCGCCGGGCACGACCAGCTCAAGCGCCAGCAGGATCAGCCCGGCAACGATCCAGGACCAGGGGCCATAGTCGGCAATGAACTGCACGACCTGCATCTAAGCCTCCTATTGCGAGGAACCCGTCGACGGCGGGCGGCTCGGTCGCGCCGCCGCCGGAGCGCCGCCGCCAAAAGTCTCCTTGGCGATTTCGGCAATGCCGCCAATCGCCCCGATCACGCTGGAGGCTTCCACCGGCAGCATCAGGATTTTCTGGTTGGGCGAAGTGGCGATGGCTTCGAGCGCCTTGATGTAATTATTGGCCACGAAATAGTTGATGGCCTGCACATTGCCCCCGGCAATGGCGTCGCTCACCATCTGGGTTGCCCGCGCTTCAGCCTCGGCCGAACGCTCGCGCGCCTCGGCGTCGCGGAACGCGGCTTCCTTGCGGCCCTCCGCTTCCAGAACCTGCGCCTGCTTGGCGCCTTCGGCCTGCAGGATCGCCGATTGGCGGCGCCCTTCGGCTTCAAGGATCGCCGCACGCTTTTCGCGCTCGGCCTTCATCTGCCGACCCATGGAATCCACCAGATCCTTGGGGGGATCGATGTCCTTGATTTCGATACGGGTGATCTTGATGCCCCAGGGCGACACGGCCGTATCGACCACGCGCAGCAGGCGCTCATTGATTTCGTCGCGATGGCTGAGCAGCTCATCAAGGTCCATCGAGCCCATCACCGTACGGATATTGGTCATGGTGAGGTTGAGAATGGCGTTTTCGAGCCCCGAGATTTCGTAGGCGGCGGCAGCCGCGTCCAGAATCTGGTAGAAGGTCACGCCATTGGCCGTGATCGAGGCATTGTCACGGGTGATGACTTCCTGGTGGGGAACGTCGAGCACCTGCTCCATCACATTGATCTTTTTGCCCACCGTATCGATGAACGGCACGATCAGATTGAGGCCGGGCCTGAGGGTGCGGGTATATTTGCCGAACCGCTCGATGGTGTAATTAAAACCCTGCGGCACCGTCTTGGCCCCGGCAAACAAGACCAGCAGCGCCAGAATGCCCAGGCCGATCAGCGTGATGCTGAGCCCATCCAGCGCAAAGCCGTTGGTGATTTCCATCAGCGATTCTCCCTTATTCTTCATGGCGGCGACATTATGCAGGCGCGCCCCTTTGGGCAATCTGTTCCGGCAGGGCTCATGGCATGGGCGTATTCAGTCGCCGGTCGACAGTTAGCGTCACCGCGATGACCACAAAGGCAAAGATGACCATGCCCAGCGCCAGCACGTGGGCGTTGCCCCATTGCAGCCGCTCGACATAGTCGTAGAGCGCAATAGCGATCACCTTGGTCTGGCCCGGAATATTGCCGCCGATCATCAGCACGACGCCGAATTCGCCCACCGTATGGGCAAAGGTCATCACCGCGCCGGTAATGTAGCCCGGCCGCGCCAGCGGCAGCACTACGCGCCAGAAGCGTTGCCCATTGCTGGCCCCCAGGCTCGATGCGGCTTCCAGCGGCTCATTGCCGATGGCGGCAAAGGCGTTGCGCAGCGGCTGGATCATGAAGGGCAGGGAATAAAAGAATGAGCCGATGACGAGGCCCGTAAACGAAAAAGCCAGCGTGCGCCCGCCCCAGAGCCCAGCAATCCAGCCGCCCGGCCCATTGGGCCCGAGCGCCAGGAGCAGATAAAACCCGAGCACGGTCGGCGGCAGCACCAGCGGCATGGACACCACCGCCCCCACCAGTTCGCGATACCGGCTCTGGCTGCGCGCCAGCCACCAGGCAATCGGGGTGCCCGCCAATAGCAGGATGAGCGTATTGATGGCCGCTAGGCTCAGCGTCAGGCTGACGGGCTGCCAGATTTCGGCAAGGCTCATCCTGTCGGCTCCGTTTATTCGACGGTGTAGCCTGCGGCTTTTATCACGGCCACGGCCTTGTCGCTCTTGAGGAAATCAATGAACGCCGTCGCTGCCGGATTGGCTTCGCCGGTCTTGAGCAGTACTGCGTCCTGCCGGATCGGCTCATAAAGCTCGGCCTGCACGATCCACACGCCTTGCTTGCCCACTACCTGGCTGGCGGCGACAAAGCCCAGTTCCGCATTGCCGCTTACGACAAATTGCAGCGTCTGGCTGATATTCTCGCCGGTCACGATCTTGGGCTGCACGGCATCATAAATCCCCAGCGCCGTCAGCGCTTCCACCGCCGCACGGCCATAGGGCGCAGCCTCGGGATCGGCGATGGCGAGCTTGTCAAACGGTCCTTTGAGCGCGGCTTCCCCGTCGGTCACGTCGATCGAGGTCGAATAGAGCGCCAGCGTGCCGATGGCATAGGTGAAGACCGTGCCATCCACGCCGAACCCATCCGCTACCACCTTGGTGGGCCGCTCATCATCGGCCGCCAGCAGGATTTCGAACGGGGCGCCCTGGGTGATCTGCGTATAAAGCTGCCCGGTTGCCCCGAAGCTGAGCACCAGATCATGCCCGGTCTCGGCCTTGAACAGCGCCGCCAGTTCCTCGGCAACCTTGGTGAAATTAGCGGCGACAGCCACGCTGGCACTGTCGGCGTAAGCCGCCGTGGTGGCCAGCAATCCGGCCAGAAGTGTGCCCAGGAAAACGCGTTTCATCGACAGCTCCGATATGTTCTAAAAACCATATCGGTTTTGGCAAAGCCAAGGCCTGCCCGCAAGCGTTATTTCCGCGGCGCCATATCGAGCATGGCGCGCAGCGCCACGACATTGCCGGCAATCGCCGCCCGCGTCCGCTCCTGCATCTGGCGATAATGCCCCAGCACGGCCCGTCCGGCCTGGGTCAATTGCGCCCCGCCCTGCGTCGCCCCGCCGCGGCTGGATTCGACAAGCACAATGCCAAAGCCCTCATTGAGCGCCTGCACCAGCCCCCAGGCCCGCTTATAGCTCATCCCCATAGCCTTGCCGGCCGCCGAGATGGACCCGGTGCTGCCTATCAGTTCCAAGAGATCCGCCCGGCCCGGCCCCAGATAGGCCGTTTCGCTGAGTGTGACGCGCAGATGGCTGAGGCCGTCTTCGGGCACGTCGGCCATGGGTCTACCCCCGCAGCGCGGCAGCCTCACGCGCCAGCGCTTCAATCCGCGCAAAATCATTGGCCGCCAGCGCATCACCCGGCATGATCCAGCTGCCGCCGACGCAGATCACGTTGGACAGGCCGAGGTAAATCTTGGCCTTGGCGGGATCGATGCCGCCCGTGGGGCAGAAGGTGATATCGGGCAGGGGCGAGGCAAAAGCCTTGAGCACCGGGGCGCCGCCATTGGCTTCGGCCGGGAAGAATTTGAGGAAGCTATAGCCGCGCTCGGCCGCCGTCATGGCTTCGCTGGGCGTGGCAATGCCGGGGAGCAGGGGAATGCCGATATCGTCGGCGGCGTCGAGAATGCGTGGGGAAATCCCCGGCGACACCATGAAGCGGCACCCGGCATCAACCGATTGCTTCATATGGGTGGCATTGCGCACCGTGCCCGAGCCGACAATGGCGCCGGTCACCTTGGCCATTTCTTCCATCACCTTGAGCGCATTGGGGGTGCGCAGGGTGACTTCCAATATCGGCAACCCGCCTGCCACCAGGGCTTCGGCTAAGGGCCGCGCCTGGGACACGTCATCAAGAATGATCACCGGCACGACCGGCGCCAGCGACAGGATGGAACGGATGGCGGACGCGTCTTGCGGCATGGCTCGGCCTCTCGAGGGGAACGTTGAGGAACGGTTAGGCGCATGGAAAAATTCCCGCAACCCCGTTCATTGAAAAGCCGTCAAATAATCCCTAGGTTCCGCCCCACCATTGGGAGGCCAGTATGGTTCAGACGATCAACGCTACAACGCCGCTGGACGAAGCGCGCGCCATTCTGGCCCAGAATTTCGATCTCAAGTTTTCCAAAGCCATCGAGCAGGCCACGGAAAGCGTGTTTGATCGCGTCAAGGACAAGATCCCCGCCATTGAATGGCCCTTCTATGCCCCGCTGATTTTCGAGATCAACCGGCTCAAGAAGGAAAAGGATGCGGTCATTCTGGCGCATAATTACCAGACCCCGCAAATCTATCACGGCGTCGCCGACATCGTGGGCGATAGCCTGCAATTGGCCATTGAAGCCACCAAGGTGACCCAATCGGTCATCGTGCAATGCGGCGTGCACTTCATGGCCGAGACCTCAAAGCTGCTCAACCCGAGCAAGACCGTGCTGATCCCCGATAGCCGCGCCGGCTGCTCGCTCGCCTCCTCCATCACCGTCGAGGATGTCATGGCCATGCGCGCCATGTATCCCGGCGTGCCGGTGGTGACCTATGTCAACACCTCCGCCGCCGTAAAAGCGGTGACCGATGTGTGCTGCACCTCGTCGAACGCGCTCGACATCGTCAATCGCGTCGAGGGCGACACGGTGATCATGATCCCCGATCAGTATCTGGCGCAGAACACCGCCAAAAAGACGCATAAGAAAATCATCACCTGGGCCGGCGCCTGCGAAGTGCACGAAACCTTCACCGCCGATGACATTGCCGAATTGCGCCACGCCTATCCCACGGCCAAGATCATCGCCCATCCCGAATGTCCGCCCGAAGTGATCGACGCGGTGGACTTTGCCGGCTCCACCGCCGCCATGATCGATTGGGTCAAGACCGAACGCCCGGCCCGCGTCGTCATGGTCACCGAATGCTCGATGTCGGATAATGTGGCCAGCGAAACCACCGGCGTCGATTTCCTGCGCGGCTGCAATATCTGCCCGCATATGAAGCGGATTAACCTCGAAAACGTGCTCTGGTCGCTCCACACCATGACCGAAGAAGTCACTGTTCCTCTCGACATCATTCCCCCAGCGCGGCTGGCGGTGGAACGCATGATCGAGATGAGCCGGAAAGGCGACTAAGCGCCGAGCACGCTGCGCCGATGGAACGCCAGATGGGCGGGGCTCGGCTGGAACAGGGGCTCGACAGGCACCACGAGGCGCCCGCTGGTGTGCAGGCGGATGGCGAGCGCGCGGGGCAAGGCATCGGGGTTGGGGACGACGACGGCGTAATCGTCTTCGACGAGAAACAGTCCGTCCCGGAAAGCGCGGGCCGCGTGTTCTTCGAGGGCCAGGTAGTTGTTGATCTGCAGCGGCCCGCCGGCATCGCGCGGACGGATGGCGATGACTTCGAGATGGGGGTGAATGAGACCGATATCGGGCTGGAATTGCTCGCCAGTCAATGCGCAGCGGTAGCTATACGCGGTCAGCACCAGCCGATAGACAGATTCATAGGCATCCAGAGACGGAGCAGCGGCAAAACCCTGCTGGGCGAATTCACCGAACGCATTTTCCTTATCCGAACTTGCCATCTGTCGCGGTCCCAGCCCTGCTACGGACCTGACCTTAGGCAAAAATACGTATCTTGAGAACAGGGCGGAGCCCGGCATGACCACCTTCGACAACACGCTTAACGCCGATGGCGCGCTCATCGTCGGCGCCGGTCTTGCGGGTCTGTTCACCGCACTCAAGCTGGCCCCCCGGCCGGTGACTGTGCTCTCGCCCAAGCCACTTGGCACCGGGGCCTCCTCGGCCTGGGCACAAGGGGGTGTCGCGGCCGCCGTCGGTAAGGGCGACAGTTCGCACGCCCATGCGGTCGATACCGAAATGGCCGGCGCCGGCATTGTCGACCATGGCACGGCCGAAAGCGTCACCGCGGAAGCCGCCGCGCGCATCGAGGATCTAGCCCGCTGGGGCACGCCCTTTGACCGCGATGATTTCGGCAATTTCGCCTTGGGCCGCGAAGC
The DNA here is from genome assembly GCF_044987315.1 of Devosia sp. ZW T5_3. NCBI lineage: Bacteria > Pseudomonadati > Pseudomonadota > Alphaproteobacteria > Hyphomicrobiales > Devosiaceae > Devosia > Devosia sp. ZW T5_3. The sequence goes on along the minus strand of NZ_JBJDRE010000019.1, from coordinate 4,374 downwards.
CGCGCACTCGGCCAATCGCATCGTCAAGGTCGAGGGCGACCGCGCCGGCTGGGCCATCATGCAGGCGCTGATTGCCGAAGTGCGCCGCACCCCCTCGATCCGCGTCGTCGAAGGCATTACCGCGCTGAGCCTGGCGCGGGACAATGGCCGCATTGTCGGCGTCTTCTGCCGCAAGCTGGGCGACCGCTATTCCGAGCCCGTCTTCATCCGTGCCCGTGCCACCATCCTCGCCGCTGGGGGGCTGGGCGGGCTCTATGCCGTCACCACCAATCCGCCGGGCGTGCGTGGCCACGCCATGGGCATGGCGGCTCGCGCGGGGGCATTGATCGCCGACGCCGAATTCGTGCAATTCCACCCCACCGCCATCGCCACCGGCGCCGATCCGGCCCCATTGGCCACCGAGGCTTTGCGTGGGGAAGGGGCAATCCTGGTCAATGATCTGGGCGAGCGCTTCATGCCCGCCATCCATCCTGATGCGGAACTCGCCCCGCGCGACATCGTCGCCCGCGCCAATTTCCGGCAGATTCAAGCGGGCCGAAAGGTGTTCCTTGACACCCGCAAAGTGCTGGGCGAGGCCATCCTCACCCGTTTCCCCACCGTGGCCAAATATTGCCTCGATGCCGGCATCGATCCGGTCGCGGGCATGATCCCGGTGACGCCCGCGGCGCATTTCCACATGGGCGGCGTCAAGGTTGATGAACGCGGCCGCTCCTCGCTGCCGGGCCTGTGGGTCTGTGGCGAAGCCAGCTGCACGGGCCTGCATGGCGCCAATCGCCTAGCGTCCAATTCCCTGCTCGAAGCCACCGTCTATGGCGCCCGCATTGCCGAGGATATTGGCGGGCTCGAACCCGTCCGCTCGCTCGCCCCGTTCAAGGGCATCGAATGGGATGAAGCCGAAGGCGAAAAGGCCGAACAGGTGCTGCGCAACCTGCCTGCCGTGCAGCAATTGCGCCATATCATGACAGATCTGGTTGGAGTCGAGCGCAATGCCGAGGGCCTCAAACAGGCTCTGCGCGCCATCGCCACGCTCGAGGCCAATGCCGAGCACGTCACCCGCGCCTATCTCAACATGACCACCTCGGCCACCATGGTCGCCGCTGCCGCCCTCAAGCGCACCGAAAGCCGGGGCGGTCATTTCCGCACCGACTATCCCCAGACCAATGAAAGCTGGGAGCACCACACCACGATGACGCTGGAAGAGGCGCTGGAAATCCGGTCCGGCGCTTAGGACCAATCGACATTCAACTGATGCTGGCCTGCAAATGGAGGTTTTCCGCGCTTCCGGTGCTCACGTACCCAAAAGTACGCTGCGCTCCGGTTCTCGAACACCACCATATTCGCTGGCGCGGACCTTCGGTTCGGCTCAACCTGAGTGAATGTCGATTGGTCCTAGGCCGGCAGTCCCGAACGCAAAAAAGCGCGGCCCTTGCGGACCGCGCTTTTTCTCGTCTCGGGAGGAGGCGATTAGTTGACGGACTTGTCCTCAATGGAGGCGGCGGCGCCGTTGATCGCGATCTGGCGCGGCTTTTTGCTTTCGGGCAATTCGCGCTTCAGTTCGAGATGGAGCAGGCCGTTTTCGAGCGTGGCGCCCTGAACCTCGACATAATCGGCCAGCTGGAAGCGCAGCTCGAAGGCGCGCTCGGCAATGCCGCGATGGAGGAATTCACGGGCCTTCTCGGCGCTCTCCTGGGGCTTGGCGCCCTTGACCACGAGGCTGTTCTCCTTGGTTTCGATGGCGATGTCGCCATTGGAGAAACCGGCCACGGCGATGGAGATGCGATAGGCATCTTCGCCGGTGCGCTCGATATTGTAGGGCGGGTAGGTCTTGGTTTCCTGGCCGCTCAGGGTATCGAGGCGGTTGAACAGACGGTCAAAGCCGACCGTGGAACGGTAGAAGGGGGAAAAATCGATGGTCTGCATGTCACATTCTCCTGTGAGCAACGTGGATCTCCCGGTGGTCTGCACAAGCGTCCCCAGCATTAGGCGAACGCATGATCGGCAGGTCGGGGCCCCCGGATTTCCGGCGGGCCAACAAGATGTAGGGAGAGGGCGAAATGGTTCAAGAGCCCCGAAGCTGAATGAATTATGAACCGAAAATGAACGGGCCCGTCCGGTTTGGTTCAGGCAGGGGGGCGTAAAGCTTATCTCGTGTTCAGGAGACATCTTGGATACGCCCCGCGGTCCATCATCCGCCCCCCGCATGGACCGCACCTAAAAAAAGAGACCAGCGTCCCCCACCAGGCCGCTGGTCTTCTTTTTTTCTGGGTGCCTTTCTGCTTTTGACGGCCTGCCCGGCTCCTGCTGCGATATCGCAAACGGAGGTTTCCGCCTGCGCGGGAATGACATTGTGGGTTAGCAATGACGGTCGGATAATGCGGAAATGCCCCGTGGCGGGCATAACGCTTCCCATACCAATTTTCGGATAGGGTAGAGCCGGTACCCAGACCGAAAAGCGACGTTTTCTCCATGACCATTACTGTCGATCCCGATGGACCCGAGCTGGTCAATATTGCGTCCAATCCGGTGCCCGAGGGGGTGCGGGCGGGGTATTTTGCCACTGAGGACAAGGTGCGGCTGCGTTATGCGATCTGGCCCAAGGGGCAGGGCGCGCCGCGGGGCACGATTTGTCTGGTGCAGGGGCGGGCCGAATTCATCGAAAAGTATTTCGAGACGGTTGCGGATTTCCGCAAGCGGGGCTTTGCCGTGGCGACCTTCGATTGGCGCGGGCAGGGTGGCTCGGAGCGGCTGATCGGCAATCGGGGCCTGGGTTATGTCGACCGGTTCGATGATTACTGGACCGACCTCAAGAGCTTTCATGGGCAGATTCTGCTGCCCGATTGCCCGCCGCCCTATTATCTGGTGGGCCATTCCATGGGCGGGCTGGTGTGCCTCAATGCCGGCACGCGCGACCGCATGATGTTCGAGCGCATGTTCCTGTCGGCGCCCATGCTGGCGCTGGACAACCAGCCACTGAGCATGGCGGGCATGGCGCGGCTGACCGAGACGCTGAGCTTTGTGGGCCTTGGGCGGCTGCCGGTGCGGCGCCGGGCGGACAGGCCGGCAAGCGAACTGACCTTTCCGGGTAATCCGCTGACCTCAGACATGCTGCGCTATATGCGGATGATCGACGCGCTCAAGGCGCAGCCGGGGTTGGAGACCGGATCGCCCACCATTCGCTGGGCGGCGGCGGCCATGGGGGCGATGGCGAAGGCGGGCCGGGACGATTTTCCGGGGCAGATCAAAATCCCGGTCCTGATGCTGGCGGCAGCGCGGGACGAAGTGGTGTCAACGGCCGCAATTGAGCGGTTGGGGCTGCGCATGCGCACGGGCCACCATCTGCTGGTGGGCGGTGCGCGGCACGAATTGTTCATGGAAAACGACACGATCCGCGGGCAGGTTCTGGCCGCGTTCGACGCCTTCATCACGGATTTGACGGTTTAGGTTTCGGCCGTTGGCATCAGGCTGGACGAGGTCGTGCCCCTCAGGCCGCGTTGATCAATTCCAGCGCTTTTTTCAGAAGCTCGGGAGTGGCGGCTGCCACCACGTCGCCGCCGCCGGTGGGTTCGCTGCCGTCCCAGCAGGCGATGGCGCCGCCGGCTTGCCGGATGATGGGAATGAGGGCTGCGATGTCATAGGTGTTGAGGGAGGGCTCGATGACGAGGTCCGCGTGGCCGGCGGCGAGCAGGGCATAGCCGTAGCAATCCATGCCGAAGCGTTGCAGGCGGGTGGCTGATTCCATGGCCTGCCATTTGGGCCAGTGTTCGCCGAGGAACAGGTTCGGCGTGGTGGTGAAAACACGAGATTGGGCCAGTTCGGTCTGGCCGCTGGTGCGGATGGGCTGGGCTGCGCCGGCGCGGCGATAGGTGGCGCGGCCGGGCACGGCGAGGAAGGTTTCGCCAATGAAGGGTTGGCTCATCAGGCCGGCAATGGCGACGCCATTATGGGCAAAGCCGATCAGCGTGCCCCAGACGGGGGCGCCGGAAATGAAGGAACGGGTGCCATCGACCGGGTCGATGATCCAGCAATATTCGCTGTTGCCCGAGGTGCCCCATTCTTCCCCGATAATGGCGTGATCGGGGAATGCCTCGGCGATGACGGCGCGGATGGCGGTTTCGGCTGATTTGTCGGCCTCGGTGACGGGGTCGAAGCCTTGGCTGAGCTTATTGTCCACGGCCAGCGATGTGCGGAATAGCGGCAGCGTGCATGTCGCGGCGGCGTCGGCGGCGGCGAGCAGGGTGGCTTCGATTTTAGCGAGGTCGAGGGGCATGGATGGGTCCGGGGCGCGACCCCGTGGTTCGACAAGCTCACCATGAGGTCTACTGAGGGATTGGGGGCGGTGGTAGCACGGTGGGGGTGAAAAGAGGAAGCAAACGG
>NZ_JBJDRE010000018.1:0-93523 GCF_044987315.1 Devosia sp. ZW T5_3 | reverse complement strand
ACCCTAGCCCTCCCCTCAAGGGGGAGGGGATTGGATCGTGGCTCCCGAGCAGTAGCTAAAGGTCGACCGGTCCTAACCCGTCAGCTTGCCCATGGTTGAAAAGATCACTCCGGTCGCAAATACATCGACATAGCGGGGCGACTGGAAGTAGCCGTTGAGCGAGACACGGGGCAAAGCGTGCAGGCTTTGCGCATGGTGGGCATAGAGCCCGCCCGGGCGCGTGGTGACGCCGCTGACAAAGCCGAGTTCGCGCGCCATGTCGAATTCGCGCTGGCCCGCCGAGGCGGGGCCGCCAATGGGGTAAGAGATGTGGCTGGGGCGTTGGCCGAACTGGGCCAGCAGCACTTCGGCCGATTGCTGCATTTCGGAGCGGGCCTGATCGGCGTCGAGCTTGGCCAGTTCGTAATGGTGCACGGTATGGGCGCCGATGGTGCAGAGCGGATCATCGGCCAGTTGGCGTAGTTCCTGCCAGTCCATGATCAGGGTGCGGCATTGCTGGGTCAGGTCGTAGCCATAGGAACGGGCGAAGCTGTGCATCAGCGCGACCCGGTCGGCCTCGGGCATTTTGCGCATGCGCCAGTAGAGCGCGTCATAGGCCTGCTGCTTCTCGGCCGTGGTCCGCGTATCGACATAATCGGTCTCATCGCCCTGCGTGAAAGCAACCGCGTCCTGGCGGGCGATAATGTCCTCGATGGCCTGCCACCAGATGTCGCCGACGCCATCGACCAGCGCGGTCGGCACATAGAGCGTGAACGGCGCCTTGTGACGGCGCAGCACCGGCAGCGCGTATTGCAGATTATCCTTGTAGGCGTCGTCGAAGGTCAGGACGACGAAGGGGCGGCCCTTGTCGCTGGCCTTGAGCCGCTCGATGGCTTCATCGAGGCTAACGATATCGATGCCCAGTTCGCGAACTCGCTCGATGACATAGTCGAGGAAATCCGGCGTCACCTGCAGAATCGCATTGGGCGAGAAATCGGCCGGCGCATCAGGCAGGACCCGATGCAGGGTGAAGATCACGCCGCGCGAGGCCGAGAGACTGCGAAGCAGTCCGGGCAGCCGGGACAGCCACAGCGCCTCGAACATGGCCCTGATGGCGGTATATTTCAGCGACATTGCGGGCTCCGATCAGGCGGCAACACGCTCGGGGGCGGCGGCGATCTCGACCGAACCGAAGCCGGCTTCGGCCAGCTGGATGCGGGTCTGCTCGATGGCCTCGAAGGGTTCGTCCTTGGGGGCAACCAGCAGGATGCGGCCATCCAGCGCGCCGAACATGGACAGGGTAGATGTCATGCCCACCGGGCCGGTCATGATGACGACCACTTCGTAAATGTCGCCCAGGGCCTCGATCAGGGTGATCGGTTTGCTGGAGCGGCGGTCGATCGCGGTCCCCTGCCCCCACGGAATTTCGGCGAAGCTGTTATCAGCTGATTTGTGCACGACATCGCCGAAGCTGACGCTCTCAGTGCTCAGATCGGTAAGGCCCACCTCGTCGGAGGCGCGGCCGCTGCCGGCATCGACCAGGGCCACGCTCAGGCCCTTGGCGAGCGCGTCGCCCACCAATTCCTCGGCGAGGTCTTCGCAATCTTCGTTGGAGCTCTGGCCGGCCAGGATGACCAGATGGGTGCGGCCCAGCACGAGGTCCGAGGCAAGCTGGCTATAGCTGATGGTGTTCGCGGGCGGCAGGTTTGCACGAACTGGCTCGGCAGGCGCTTTGGTTTCCGCCGTGATCTCTGGCTCGGCCATGATCGCTTGCACCGGCTCCTCGGCCGGCTTGGCTGGTGCGACAGGCTCATCTTGCACGGCGACCACAGGCTCAACCCGCTCGGGCGCAGGCTCGTCCTTCACCGGCGCGACTTCTGCCACAGCAGGTTCTTCCCAGCGCTGGTCGGGCTCGAGCTCGTCTTCGGAAAAGGGCACTGCTTCCAGTTCGTCCTGCGGGCGGGCGCCGGGAACGATGGCGCGGCCCGAGATCAGTTCGGAGAAGATGATGATACCGACCTGCAGCGCGACCGAGACGATGCCGACAGCCAGCAGCACCATTGTGGTGCGCGGCGAGGCCGGTGAGACGGACGGGGCCGCGACGCTGATGACGCGGACGTCCGGCAGAGCCGAATTGGAGTCGGTGCGCGAAATGGCTTCGTTATAGCGCTGCAGATAGCCTTCGAGCAGGTCGCGCTGGGCCTTGGCCTCGCGCTGCAGGCCATCAAGCGTCACCGTATCCTGCGTAGCGGTGGAGGCGGAGGATTTGACGCGGGTCAGGTCGGCCTGCAGCGAGGTTTCGACATCGGCCTCGACCTGCGCCTCTGCCTCAAGGGCCTCAGCAACACGGCGGCCTTCGATGGCGATCTGGTTGTTGAGCTCGGCGATCTGGGCGGTCAGCGCCCGGATGGTGGGGTGATTGTCCAGCAAGGTGGCCGAGCGCTGAGCCTTTTCGCCCTGCAGCCGAGCCTTTTCTTCGCTCAATTGCTGGATGGCCGGGGATTGGCGCACATCGTTGAGGCTATCGATGGGCTGGCCGCGATCGAGCAGGCCGCGAATGACCGCGGCGCGCGACAGGGCCGTATTCTTGCGCTCCTGGGCGGCGCTGATCTGGCTGGCAATCGTGGAGAGCTGCTGATCGACGAGGCTCGTATTGTTGCCGCCGGTGAACAGGTCATTGTTCACCTTGAAATCAGCGACGGCCCGTTCGGCATCGGTAACGCGGACGCGCAGCTTGTCGATTTCCTCGCGCAGCCAGGTGGATGCCTCGGCAGTGTCGGACAGCGAGAGCTGGGCGCGGCGGGTGACGTGGGCATTGGCGACGGCGTTGGCAATATCTGCGGCCAATTGCGGGTTGGTCGAGCGGACCAGCACCGACATGATGCGCGAGTCGCGTGCCTGGATTACGGTCATGCGGTCGTAGAGCGTGCTCAGCACGATTTCGTCCACGCTGACCGGCGCCGATTTGCGGCCCAGCATCTGGGTGATCACCGCCATGGGCGAAAAACCGCCGCTGGCGGAGCCGTTAAACTCGGGGACCGAGCGCAGGTCGAGCTGATCGACCACCTTGAGCAAGGTGTCGCGCGACTTCAGCAACTCCATCTGGCTGGACACCACGCTGGCATCCGTCGGATTGGGCGCAACCGCGTCATTGGAGGCGCGGGTATAAACGTTGTCGCGCGGCTCGATCAGGATCGATGCCGAGGATTCATAAAGCCGCGGCTGAAACATCAGGAAGACGAATGCAGCAGCCAGCAACAGCAGTGTAATGAGAATGATGCGCGGCAGACGCTTGAAGACGGCGCCAAGCACCGCTCCCACGTCTATTCGCGCATCGCGCACGGCCGGCGACTCATAAGTCATCGCATTCCCTCGTTTGTTGGCAGGATTTATGGCCGCAACGTAGTAAGCAATCCGTTAAACTTCATGCAGATCGCAATAGTACGATGCCGGCTTAAGGGAATTCTTAACCATAGCCGGATGACATTGGCGCTACCTCAAATGCGCGAGATTCTGATGCGCTGGCTGCCAATTCTCATCGTCGCTCTCATGCCGCCGCTGGCGGGTTGCGCCACCACGGGCTCGGCCACCTATCTGGTGGAAACCAAGGGGCCGTATCAACTCGATACGGGCGACTCGGTGCGTGTTACCGTTTACGGCGATGCCGAACTCAGTTCGACCTATCGCGTCGACGACGCCGGCTCCATCGCCTTCCCACTGGTCGGGCCAGTGCAGGTGCGCGGCACGACGACGACAGGCGCCGCCGCCCGGCTGGCGGCAGCGCTGTCCAACGGCTTCATGCGCAATCCGAACGTGGCCGTGGAAGTGGCGGAATACCGCCCCTTCTTCATCCAGGGCGAAATCGCCCGGGCCGGCCAGTTCCCCTATGTCTATGGCATGACCGTCCGCGCGGCGATCAGTACGGCGGGTGGTTTCTCCGATACGGCCAACCGCGACGAGGCGGTCGTTTACCGTAGACAAGGCAATGAGATGGCCAAGGGCGTTGTTGGGCTCGACTTCCCGATCTTCCCGGGCGATACCATCGTCATCCAGGAAAGATGGTTCTGACGGAGCGATAGATGGCCGAGCCCAAGCTGCGCATCCTGCAAGTGATGCGCGCTCCCGTGGGTGGCCTGTTCCGGCACGTTGCCGATCTTACACGCGCACTCTCCGAAATGGGGCATGATGTTGGCCTGGTGGTCGACAGCCTTGCCAATGATGCCCAGACCGAAAGCAAGCTTGGGGCGCTGCTGCCCCATGCGAGCCTGGGCATTCACCGCTTTGCCATGCCGCGGGTGCTCGGGCGCGGCGATCTGGTGACGCCGCTGGGTGTGCGCAAACTCGCCAAATCGCTGGATATCGATGTGCTGCATGGCCATGGCGCCAAGGGCGGCTTTTATGCAAGGCTCGCCAGGATCGGCGGCGGCAAGGCGATTGCGGTCTATACCCCGCATGGCGGGGTGCTGCATTTTTCGCGTGCTTCGCGATCGGGCCGCATCTTTCATCGGCTTGAGCGCCTGTTGATGGGTCAGACCGGCGCCATCATTTTCGAGAGCGCCTATGCGCAAAAGACCTATTCGGCGCTGATTGGCGAGCCCACCTGCCCTACGCGCATCATTCACAATGGCCTGACGCCGGATGAATTCGTGCCCGTGCAGCCCGATGCGGATGCGGCCGATTTCGTGTTTGTCGGCGAATTGCGCGATCTCAAGGGCATTCATGTGCTGGCCGAGGCGCTGGCAGGCGTCCGTCGCCCCGATGGCCAGCCCGCAACGCTGATGCTGGCGGGCGACGGTCCCGACCGGGCGGCGTTGGTCGAACAGATCACCCGGCTAAATCTCACAGACCGGATCACCCTGCCCGGCGCGCAGCCGGCGCGCGCAATGTTTTCGCGCGGCCGCTGCATCATTGTGCCCTCGCTGGCCGAATCCCTGCCCTATATTGTGCTGGAAGCGGCGGCTGCCCGACTGCCGGTGATTGCCACCAATGTCGGCGGCATTCCCGAAATCTTTGAGGGCAGCGCGGAAAGCCTGATCCCGCCCAGCGACGTTCCGGCCCTGCAACAGGCCATGCAACGCGTGCTGGATGATCCCCAGGCGGCGCAGGCGGAAATGGAAATGCGGCTGGCGCGGATCGAAAGTGCTTTCTCGCTGGCCAACATGGCCGGGCAAATCGAAGCGCTCTATCAATTGCTGTTGGTAAAGACTTAGGCAGTCGGTTTCACCGAGTTTTCATTCCTTGAACTCAAGATGTCACCAGTTTCGAAGACTGGTGGCATCAGAATGTATCGTGTCGATGCAAAACAAGCCGTGCTGGATCACGTATCCAAGCAGGGCGCGGCGGGCGAGCGTCAGCTTTCGCCCGAGGCGGAGGCGATTATCGCGGCGCCGGTTGAGCGGACGCTGTCAGGCGCCGTGGTCGTGGGCATCGCGCAGGTGATCGAAGCCGTGCTGCTGGCGGGGCTGGGCTATTTCATCTTTGAAACGGTGGTGGCAATCGGCGAGGCAGAATTCTACGTGCCGGTGATCCTGGCCTCGTGCCTTCTCGCCAATGTGCTGTTCAACGCCGCCCGCACCCATCGCATCGTCGCCTATCGCACCCTGTTCAACCAGATCGGCCGGGTGCTGGTGGGCTGGACGCTGGTGATGACGGTGCTGGCCGTCGGCATCTTTTTCTTCAAGGCCTCCGACCTGTTCTCCCGGCTATGGCTGCTCAGCTGGTTCGCCGGCGGCGCCGTGCTGCTGGTCGCCTATCGGCTGGCATTGCGGGCCATAGTCATGCGCTGGACTGCGGCTGGAAGGCTGCGCCGCCGGACTGTGATCGTCGGAGGTGGCAAGGATGCCGAAGTGCTGATCGAACAGATCCGCGCCAGCGCCAATAATGATATTCGCCTGCTCGGCCTGTTCGATGACCGCGTCGATGCGCGCTCGCCCGACAGCGTCGCCGGCTCGCCCAAGCTGGGCAAGGTTGCCGATCTCATCGAATTTGCCCGCCGCACACCAATCGACCTGGTCATCGTGTCCATGCCGCTGTCGGCGGAAAAGCGCGTGCTGGAAATGCTGACCCAGCTCTGGGTGCTGCCGGTCGATATCCGGCTGTCGGCCCATATGAGCAAGCTGCGCTTCACCGACCGCGCCTATTCCTATGTCGGGGATATCGCTGTGTTCGACATGGCCGACCGGCCGATTTCGGACTGGAACCTGGTGTTCAAATGGGTGTTCGACAAACTGGTGGCGCTGACCGCGCTGATCCTCTTGTCCCCCGTGATGGTGATAACCGCCATCGCCATCAAGCTCGAGAGCAAGGGGCCGGTGTTCTTCATGCAGAACCGGCACGGCTTCAATAACGAGCTGATCAAGGTCTATAAATTCCGCTCGATGCGCACTGACATGCTCGACCACAACGCGGTCAAGCAGGTCACCAAGGACGATCCGCGGGTCACCAAGGTCGGCAAATTCATCCGCAAAAGCTCGATCGACGAGCTGCCGCAATTGTTCAACGTGCTCAAGGGCGAACTGTCCATCGTCGGCCCCCGCCCCCATGCCCTGCAGGCCAAGGCCGACAACAAGCTCTATTACGAGGCGGTCGAGGGCTATTTCGCGCGCCACCGGGTCAAGCCCGGGATGACCGGCTGGGCACAGGTCAATGGCTGGCGCGGGGAAACGGACACGATCGACAAGATCATGCAACGGGTGAACCACGACCTGTATTACATCGAACACTGGTCGATCCTGTTCGATTTCTACATCGTGCTGCTGACCCCGGTGTCGCTCGTTTCCAAGAATGAGAATGCATATTGAGCAGCATCGGCACGGTTGATGGCGGCGCCTTTACGGCCGGATCCAAGGGGTTCGGCTTTGCCGTGCTGCGCTCCAAGACCGGGCGGCTGCTCGATATCCTGGTGGGGTTCTGGGTTTTCACCGGCGCCATGGTGTTTATCGAGCCCTCGCCTTATGAGGTGAGCTTTGCCGCCATGCTGCCGGTGGCGATCCTGGCCGGAATGGGTCTCTACCGGTCCACCTTCGGCCTCTTTGCCATCATGATCGGCTTTATTCCCTTTGCGCTGATCGCGGTGTTTCAGGTGCGGATCACCCCGCTCGATGATGCGCTGATTTTCACCGCCGTCACCATCTTCCTGCTGCTGACCAGCTATTTCATCGCCAATTATCTTGCCGAAGACACGACGCGGCGGTCGCGCATCGTCATAGGCGCCTATACGGCAGCGGCGGTCGTGGTTTCGCTGATCGGCACGCTCGCCTACCTCCGGCTCATCCCGGCCGCCGATCTTTTCGTGCTCTATGGCCGCGCCAAGGGCACGTTCAAGGACCCCAATGTGTTCGGGCCGTTTCTCGTGCTGCCGGCCATGTTCGCCTTGCAGCGCGTGCTGCTGCTCAAGGGGCGGCGGGCGCTGTTTGCCGGCATGGTTTATGGCATCCTGTTCGTGGGCGTGTTTGCCAGTTTCTCGCGCGCCGCCTGGGGGCATTTCGCCTTTTCCTCCATCATGGTGATGGGGCTGGTGTTCTGGCTGGAGGCGGCGGCGCGCGACAAGGTGCGCATCATGATCATGTCGCTGCTCGGGCTGGTCATGCTCGGGGTGGCGCTGGCCGGGCTGCTCAGCATTCCCGCGGTGTCGTCACTGTTCGAGGAGCGCGCCGCCGGGCAAAGCTACGATCAGGGCGAAACGGGCCGGTTCGGCCGCCAGGGCTATGCCTGGGACCTGGCGCTAGAAAATCCCTCGGGCATCGGCCCCAAGGAATTCCGCAACCTGCGGGTGAGCGAAGACCCGCACAATTCCTATGTCACCGTGCTGCTTGTCTATGGCTGGGGCGGCGGCTTTTTCTACTACCTGCTGATCGTCCTGACGCTGTGGCGCGGCTTTGCCGCCCTTGCCCGCCCCTCGCCCTACCGGCTGATCATGATTCCCCTGATCAGTACTTTCGTCATGCTGGTCGGCGAGTCGGCCATTATCGACACCGATCACTGGCGCCATTATTTCCTGATTGCCGGCATGATCTGGGGCATTTCCACCGCCATTCGCAACGATCACCGTTCCGGCGCGCCGCGCGAGCAGATGGTCATTTAGGCCACAGCGCGCCGCGTAGATAGCGTTCGGCCAATTGGGCGGTTCCGGCGGCGAAGCCCCGCTTATGGCTTTGCGCCAGCCGTGTTTCGGCATGCGAACCAATCCAGGCCAATAGTGCCATGCGGCGCAGCATCACCATGGAATCGATAGCCTCGACATGCTCGTCGTCCAAGGGCCGCACCGTGCGGTAGCCCTCGATCCAGAGCGAACGCAAAGCCGGAATGGCGGCATTGGTTTCGTGGAAGGAAATGGCGGCGGCAAAGTCGTAGACGAACCAGCAGAAGCCGGCATCGTCGAAATCGATCAGCGTCACATTGGAGCCATCGACCAGGAGATTGCCCAGCCGCATATCGGCATGGATCAATCCGAAGCGGTCTTCGCCCAGGCCATATTCGCCCAGCCGCCGCCACAGGGCGGAATCGGTGCGGTCGAGAACGGCCCGGATCGTCTTGTCGACGCCCGGCGCGATGCGCCAATCGCCCCATAGCCCATCGGCATCCAGAATGCTCGCGGCGCGCCAGACCGGCCGCTGGAAGCCCTCGGGCTGCTGCCATTGGGTGGCATGCAGGTGCAATTGCGCGGCGTAGCGGCCCAGGGTGCGGAACAGTTCGCACATATCGTCATCGGGCGTTGGCTCGGCCCCATCGGCGAAGCGGAAGAGCACGGCGAGGCGGGTTTCCTCACCCGAGGTCTTGAAGGCCTGCAGCAGCCGGCCATCGAGGCCGGGAATGGGCTCGGGAATCGGCACATCGGTATCGCGCCGCAGGGCCGTGAGCCAGGCCAGTTCGCTCTCGATGGCGGGGCGGGACTGATAGCCGGGACGATGGATACGCAGGGTGAAGCGGCCGCGGCGCTCGGTCTCGACCAGGAAGGTCTGGTTTTCCGAATGATTGATCAGCCGGGCGGTGCCCCCGGCCAGATCCGGCCACAGCGATAATGCCGGTTGAACGTCGCTTGCGCTGAGCGGCATCACGGCTCTCCAGATTGCATCGCACCCCGAGGGGGTAGCAAGAGGATCATCAATGAGGAGGGATTTGGTCGGAGCGGCCGGATTTGAACCGACGACCCTTTGTCCCCCAGACAAATGCGCTACCAGGCTGCGCTACGCCCCGACTGCGCGGAGACATACGGAAAGGGTGGTTTTGATGCAAGAGCTGTTTTCGGGAAAATGGCACAAACCCACATTGGCCACAGCCTAATCGCGTTTGAGCGGCGCCGGGAGTCCCCAGGCGAATGCGCTTTTTATGCTAATGCGATGGAACCGCTGAGGGAACCTGGCCGCGGGCGCCGCGTTTAGTATGAACAGGTTTGCCCCTGTGACCTCCAAACGACGTCATGTCGAGACCCCGGCCCCCATGCACACAGGACCGGGGTCATTTTTTGTCTGAGGCCAGGAAGTCGTTGGGGCGGCCCAGGCAGGCCACGTAGAAATCGGGCAGACGTGGGTCGAGGGCAGCACCGAGCGTGGCGCAGAGGTCGATTGCGGCCTGCATTGGCGCCTGTTTCGTTAGCGTTTCCAGCAGATTAGCGTGCGCTGCTACCAATGCGGTAAATGCCGGATCGGCGGCAAGTGTCTCGTCGCCCAGCAGGAGATAGACGGGCTCGCGTTCGCTCATGCCACGGAGTTCCAGCGCGCCGGCCGGCAGGCAGGCCAGTTCCGGTGCTGCGGCGCGGGTTTGGGCCGATATCAGGATATCGTAGCTCACGATCCGGCAGGCGCCTTCGAGACGGCTGGCGACGTTGACGGTGTCGCCGACACACGAATAATTGAAGCGGCTTTCGAGCCCCATATTGCCCACCAGCGCCGGGCCAGTCGCGACCCCGATACCGATGGCGATGGGCTCGGCCGAGCCCGCATTGAGCTGCTGCAACGCCGCGCGCATGGCGAGGGCGGCGCGGCAGGCGTGGAGCGGGTGCCGGTCGAGCGTGGCGGGGGCATTCCAGAACGCCATCACCGCATCGCCCATGAATTTATCGATCGTGCCGTGCTGGCCGATGATGGCCGCGCCCAGGGCGGCAAAGAGCCGGTTGAGGATGGCGACGAGTTCGTTGGGCGACGTGCGTTCGCTGAGGGCGGAGAAGTTGCGCACATCGGAGAACATCACGCTCATCTCGCGCAGATCGCCGCCCAGTTTGAGCAGGCTGGCGTCCTTATCGAGCCGGTCGAGCAGGGTCGGTTCGACATAATGGGCGAAAGCCTGCCGGACGCGGCGTTTGTCGGCATCGGTCACGGCGAACTGGAAAAAGGCCATGGCGGCATAGGTGAGCACCGCGCCGAACAGGGCAAAGCTGGGGTCGATCAGCAGGCCATATTGGCTGAAGGCGAACCAGCTGCCGGCCAAGGACAGAGCCGCGATCATCAACGAAAACAATAGGCCCACCAGCGGGCCGCTCGACAGCAGGACCAGCACGATGGCCAGCCCGCTCACCGCCAGGACGACGATTTCGAGGCCCGCAACCCAATCGGCGCGATTGAGAAAGGTGCCGGTCAATATTTGTTCGAGTGCCTGCACATGGATGGAGACGCCGGCCACCGCCTCGCCCAGTGCGCTGGCGCGGATATCGAGCAATCCGCTGGCGGAGGCGCCGATGAAGACGATGTGGCCCGCGATGAGTGGCGCGAGCGTGGTGTAGCCGTCGGCCAGCACGTCGGCCGCCGGAACATAGATCGATGGATCGAGATGCCGGTAATAGAGCCACATATCGCCCGTGGGGCCGGTTGGAACATTATAGTCGCCGACGCGCAGGCTTTCGACCATGCCGGCGCTGTCGCCCAGGACCACCAATGTCGACGCCCCCTGCGCCACGCGCAGCGCCTCCACCGAGAGCGTGGGCAGTGGCGCCGTGCCGTTCGACCAAAGCAGTGGCAGGCGGCGTGCCACCCCTGCCCCGGTCGTGTCGAGGCTCGCAACGCCCAGGCCCTTGGCCGCCTGCTCCAACACCGGCAATGGCGAGGCCGCCCCGCCCAACAGCGGCAGCGCGTTCAGCGGGTCCGTTCCGGTCAGAGCGAATCCCGATTTAGGTGACGGCAGCACGGCCAGGCTCTTCTCGCTGCGCGTGAGGCCCAAGATGCTTGGCCCGGCCGCAAGTGCGGTGGCGAATTCGGCGTCATAGTCGGCACCGACCGACAGGATCGAGGATGGCGAGAGGCGATCTGGCTCGGGAAACAGCACGTCGAAGGCGATGGCCGCGGCACCCAGTTCGGTCAGGCGGTTGGCGATGGTCGCCATGGTGCGCCGCGACCAGGGCCATTGCCCCCCCTCTGCGAGCGAAGTTTCGTCGATATCGATGATCCGCACCGGCAGATCGGCGGGCGCCGGTCGTGGCCGCAATTGCTGGAAGGTGTCGAAGGCGGTCTCGCGCGCCACCTGGACGGGATAGGGATCGCTCGCCCGCAATGCCACCAGCAGGCCGACGATGACGGCGCCGAAGACCAGAGCCGACAGCCGCCGTTTCCACATGGAACTAGTTGATGCGCCTGCGGTTTGGCGTCCGCACCGTCACCGGCGCGCCCGGGCGGGTGCGCACATCGCGACGGAAATCGCTGGGCGAGGTGCCGGCGATCTTGCGGAAGGACTTGTTGAAGGCGCTCAGCGAGCCGAAGCCGCTGTCCATCGCCACCTGCAGCACATTGGCCTCTTCCTGCATCAGCAGGGCCTGCGCATAGCTCAGTCGCATCAGGTTCACATAATCGTTGAGCGTCATTCCCGTGGTCTTCTTGAACACGTTCATCGCGTATTTCGGGTGAACATTGGCGGCTGCCGCGATATCGGAGGAATCGATGTCCTCACGAAAATTGTCGGCGATAAAATCGCAGATGCGCACCACGATCGGGGAGGAATGGTGATCGAGCCCCTCCACCGCATTGGCGATATCGGCGCGGCCGGGCAGCAGCGAATAGGCATCGAAGCGCACCCGCTCGATCCGCAACAGCAATTCGTCCACAGCCATTCCGGCCTTCATCGGATCGCCCGAACGGGCATAATCGTTCCAACGGGCAAAGTTGAGCGTGTCGGACGCGTCGGTGGCCTGGGTGATCAGCGTCGCGCCCTGCATCAGCTTGGATTGCACGTCCTGGGGCAGCCGCAGCCGGAAGAAATGCACCAGCGGCAGATGTCCGCCGGCATAGACGACATCATCGGCAGCGTCATCCAGCTGGTGCGGTAGCCCGCCCCAGAACAGGGCCATGTCACCTTCGCTGAAGCGCACCTCGTGGCCGCTCATCTTATAGTGGACCCAGCCGCGCACGATGTAATTGACCTCGACCTGGGCATGCCAATGGGGCGCGCGCATCACCGGCGGCGCCGCATGAAACATCGACAGCACGGTGGGCAGCCGCTCTACCCCGTTGGCATCCGGCACATAATAGATCCTTTCGGTCATCTTACTTTCCGCCAACTCCGCATGCCTTTTCGCATGGACGTATTGCACCAGAGGCATAGCTTAGGAAGGGCTCGAGCTAAGAGCAAATGAAAAGGGAGGACTTACATGATCCGCATTACATCGCGGTGGCGCAATACGCTTGCTGTTGCGCTGACCGGCGTGAGCCTGTTCAGCGTCGCCGCCGCCTCGGCAGCCGAAATCACCGTCTGGTGCTGGGACCCCAACTTCAACGGCGCAACGATGGAAGAGGCATTCTCGCGCTACAAGGCCAGCCATCCCGACGATACGATCAAGGTCGAAATCTTCGACAAGGCCGCCATGGAGCAGAAGCTGCAGGCGCAGCTCGCATCCGGCGCCACCGATGGCTTGCCCGATATCGTGCTGATCGAAGATTATCGCGCGCAGAAATATCTGCAGTCCTTCCCCAGCTCCTTCGAGCCGCTCAATAGCCATGTCGATTACTCGACCTTTGCCCCCTACAAGGTGGAACTGGCGACCCTCAATGGGCAGACCTATTCCATCCCCTTCGATTCCGGCGTCACCGGCTATTTCTACCGTTCCGACCTGCTGGCTGAAGCCGGCATCACCCCGGACCAGCTCAACAACATCACCTGGGATCAGCTGATCGAGATCGGCAAGACCGTCAAGGAAAAGACCGGGCTGCCGCTGCTGCCGATCGATCCGACTTCGTCGGACTGGATTCGCATCATGCTGCAATCGGCCGGCAGCTGGTATTTTGACGCTGATGGCAATGTGACCATCAAGGACAATCCGGTCTTCAAGGCCGCTGTCGAAACCTATCAGCGCCTGATGACCGCTGGCATCACCACGCCGGTTTCGGGCTGGACGGAATATACCGGCTCGTTCACCTCGGGTAAGACCCCCTCGACCTTCTCGGGCGTGTGGATGACCGCCACGATCAAGGCCAATGCCGATCAGTCCGGCAAGTGGGGCGTTGCCCCCTCCCCGCGCCTGGATGGCGTTGAAGGCGCCGGCAATGCGTCCAATCTGGGCGGCTCGAGCTGGTATGTCCTCTCCTCCGCTCCCGAGAAAGAAAAGGCCATCGATTTCCTGACCTCGATCTGGGCTAAGGATGTCGATTTCTACCAGAAAATCCTGGTCAACCAGGGCGCCCTGGGCACCTATCTGCCCGCCCGCGAAGGCGAAGCCTTCAAGGCCAGCGACGAGTTCTTCGGCGGCGAGCCCGTGTGGCAGAACTTCTCCACCTGGCTGGCCGCGATTCCGGCGGTCAATTACGGCATCTTCACCGAAGAAGCCGACACCGCCACGGTTGCACAAATCCCGGCGATTACCAGCGGCGGCAACGTCGATGAAATCATCGCCGCCATCGATGCTCAGGTTCGTCAACAGACCCAGTGATACCGGCATCCCGGGGGCGGCCTAGCCGTCTCCGGTCCTCCCGCGGCCTCGCGCTCTGCGCGGGGTCGTTGGCTCGACATGGCACAAAGGGGATACAATGGCGCAATCCGCATTGGCGCGCAGCGAACGGATAAATGGCTGGCTTTTTGTGATGCCGGCGCTCGTTCTGCTCGGCATTTTCATGGTCTATCCGATCCTGTGGTCCCTCTGGATGAGTTTCCAGGTCGGCCGCGGGATGAATTTCAGCTTTGGTGGCTTTGCCAACATCATCCGGTTGACACAGGACCCGGTTTTCCTGCGCGCGCTCAGCAATACGATGCTGTTCCTGGCCATGCAGGTGCCGATCATGCTGGTGCTGGCGTTGTTTTTCGCCAATGCGCTCAATGACAGCAAACTCTGGGGCCGGGGCTTTTTCCGCACCGCGATCTTCCTGCCCTGCGTGACGTCGCTGGTTGCCTATTCGGTGATCTTCAAATCGATCTTTGCGATTGATGGCATTGCCAACCAGACGCTGCTGGTTCTCCATCTCATCGAGAACCCGATCAACTGGCTGTCCGACCCGTTCTGGGCCCGCGTCGTTGTTATCACCGCCATCACCTGGCGCTGGACCGGCTACAACATGATTTTCTATCTCGCCGCGATGCAGAACATCGACCGCTCGATCTATGAAGCGGCCCGCATCGATGGCGTCCCCGCCTGGGCGCGCTTCTGGTTCATCACCGTGCCGCTGCTCAAGCCCGTGATCCTGTTCACCTCGGTCATCTCGACCATCGGCACGCTGCAATTGTTCGACGAGGTCAACCTGTTGACCCAGGGCGGCCCCTCGGATTCGACGCTGACCCTGTCGCTCTACATCTACAATCTCAGCTTCAAGTTCATGCCCAGCTTCGGCTACGCGGCAACCGTCAGCTATGTCATCGTCATCCTGGTGGGCATTCTCAGCCTGATCCAGTTTATCGTGGCCAAGGACCGCCGCGCATGAGCAATCCAATCGCCCTTATCGGCCGCGCCGGCACTTATCTGCTGCTGTCGCTCGCGGCCTTCCTGTCGATCTTCCCGTTTTTCTGGATGGTTGTCGGCGCCAGCAATACCTCCGCTGATATCATTCGCGGCAAGGGTACGCCCGGCGGCGCGCTGTGGGACAATATCGTCAAGTTCGTCAACTCGTTCGACATGGTGCGGGTGCTGTTCAACTCGTTCCTGCTAGCCGGTCTGGGAACCGTGTTGACCCTGCTGATCGCCTCGATGGCCGGCTATGGCTTCGAGATGTTCCGCTCACGCTTCCGCGAAAAGGTCTTTGGCGGCCTGTTACTGATGCTGTCCATCCCGTTCGCGGCCTTGATGATCCCGCTGTTCATTTTGATGGCGCAGTTCAAGATCATCAACACCTACCAGGCCGTGCTGCTGCCCAGCATCGCCTCGATCTTCATCATCTTCTACTTCCGGCAAGCCACCAAGGCGTTCCCGAGCGAGCTGCGCGACGCAGCTAAGATCGACGGGCTCAAGGAGTGGCAGATCTTCCTTTACGTCTACATGCCGGTGATGCGCTCCACCTATGCGGCGGCGACCATCATCGTCTTCATGGCAAACTGGAACAGCTATCTGTGGCCACTCATCGTGCTGCAGACCAATGAGATGAAAACGCTCACCCTGGCGGTAGCGACGCTGGCTGCCGGCTATACGCCTGATTTCGGCGTCATCATGGTCGGCGCGATCGCTGCCACTCTTCCCACCCTCGTCATCTTCTTCCTGCTCCAGCGCCGCTTCGTCGAAGGCATGCTGGGCGCGGTCAAATAAGGTTCAGTCATGAGCAGTTTGAAACTTACGGCCGTACGCAAGTCCTACGGCAATGTCGAAGTCATCAAGGGCGTTGATCTGGAGATCAAATCCAAGGAGTTCGTGGTTTTCGTCGGCCCCTCGGGTTGCGGAAAATCGACACTGCTGCGGATGATTGCGGGCCTCGAGCACATTACCGGCGGTGATCTCGAAATCGGCGGGCAGCGCATGAACGATGTCGATCCGAGCAAGCGCGGCATCGCCATGGTGTTCCAGTCCTATGCGCTTTATCCGCATATGACGGTGCGCGACAATATGGGCTTCGCACTGCGCTTTGCCGGGGTCGCCAAGGACCAGATCGCCAAGCAGGTGCAGCAGGCCGCCCGCATCCTGGCACTCGAGCCCCTGCTCGATCGCTATCCCAAGGAACTCTCCGGCGGCCAGCGCCAGCGCGTCGCCATTGGCCGGGCCATCGTGCGCAATCCGCAGGTCTTCCTGTTCGACGAGCCGCTGAGCAACCTCGATGCCGAGCTGCGCGTGCATATGCGCATCGAGATCGCCCGGCTGCACAAGGAATTGCAGACCACGATCATCTATGTGACGCATGACCAGGTCGAGGCCATGACGCTGGCCGACACCATCGTGGTGCTGCGCGACGGCATTATCGAGCAGGTCGGCCATCCGCTCGATCTCTATGACGATCCGGCCAACCAGTTTGTTGCCGGGTTCATCGGCTCGCCGCAGATGAATTTTCTCGCCGCGACCGTGGTCGAGAAAACCGCTGACAGCGTCACTGTCGAATTGACCAACCATGGCAAGACCCGCCTCACCCTGCCCGTTTCGGGTGGCGCGGTGGGCGACAAGGTTTCCCTCGGTGTGCGCGCCGAGCATTTCGGCGAAGCCGGGGCCGGCAGTTCCGATCTGACGCTGCAGATCGACGTGGCCGAACATCTGGGGTCCACCAGCTATGTCTATGCCAATGCCGGCGGCGAGCTGGTGGTGATCGAGCGCGAAGAATCCCGGCACGAGCTGGGCCACGACGCGATCACGGTCTCCATCGACGCCAACCGCGCTTACCTCTTCGACGCCGCGGGCCATCGCCTGCGCTAATCCATTTCACCCGGGAGCACGCCCCCGGGATCAGAAAGCCGTTTCAACAAGGACTATTATCATGTCGACCGATCAGAAAATCCGCTGGGGCATTATTGGGCCGGGCAGCATTGCCAAGGCCTTCCAGGGCGGTGTAGCCGGTTCCAAACACGGCGTTCTGGCCGCCATTGCGACCCGCGACCCCAATAAGCCGAACCTGGCCAAGGACTTCCCCGGCGCGAAAATCGTGCACGGCTATGATGCCCTGCTGGCTGACCCGGAAATCGACGCCGTCTATATCGCCGTGCCGCATACCGGCCACGCCGAATGGGCCATCAAGGCGGCCGAAGCAGGCAAGCATGTGCTGATCGAAAAGCCCTTGGCGCTGTCTGCCTTCGAGATCGATGCAGTGTTCCACGCCCATCGCAAGGCGGGCACCTTTGCGGGCGAAGCCTTCATGTATCGCCTGCATCCGCAGACGGCCAAGCTCGCCGAACTCATCCGCTCGGGCGTCATCGGCGATGTCCGCATGATCCAGTCGAGCTTCGGCTTCTCCATGGGCAAATTCCAGCCCCAGCACCGCCTGTTCGCCTCGGACCTCGCCGGTGGCGGCATTCTGGACGTGGGCGGCTATCCCGTTTCCATGTCGCGCTTCATCGCGGGCGCGGCTCTGGGCAAGCCCTTCGCCGATCCGATCAAGGTTTCGGGCACGGCCAAGCTCAATGCCGAAGGCACCGATGATTGGGCTGCTGCCGTCCTCACCTTCGAGAACGGCATTGTCGCCCAGGTGTCCTGCGCGGTGATGGTCAATCTCGACAATGTGCTGCGCATTCACGGCTCGGAAGGCCGCATCGAAGTGCCGGATTTCTGGTTTGCCGGTGGCGACCGCGACAAGGGCGTCGGCAAGATCGACATCGTCAAGAAGGACGGCAGCCGCGAGACGATCAGCGTCGGCGAAGAACGCCATGTCTATTCCTTCGAGGCCGATGCCGCTGCCGAAGCCATCTTCGCCAGGCGTCAGGAATTGGCCGCGCCGGGCATGAGCTGGGCCGATAGCCTGGGCAATGCCCGCGTGCTCGACGCCTGGCGCAAGGATGCCGGGATCGAATATTCGGTCGAAAAGCCCGCCAGCAGGGTCAATACGCTGGCCAATCGTCCGCTTGGCCCCAATGGCACTGTCATCCCCAAGCGTTCCATTCCAAACCTGCCCAAGCAGGCTTCGGCCGCAGCCCTCGGCTTTGAGGATTTCAAGACCTTCGCCTCGGGCGCTATCCTGCTCGACGCCTTCTGGGAAAAGGGCGGCAATCTGTTCGACACCGCCTTCATCTATGGGGGTGGCTATACCGAAAAGCTGTTCGGGCAGTGGCACACCAGCCGCGGCACGCGCGAGCAATCGGTGCTGATCGGCAAGGGCGCGCATAGCCCGCTGGTCTATCCCGACGTGATCGCCAAGCAGTTGACGCAGTCGCTTGATCGCCTCCAGACCGACTATGTCGACATCTATTTCATGCACCGCGACAATACCGATGTGCCGGTGGGTGAATTTGTCGACGCCATGGATGCCGAGGTTAAATCCGGCCGCATTCGCGGGCCGTTCGGTGGTTCCAACTGGACCAAGGAGCGGTTCGATGAGGCCATCGCCTATGCCGAACGCACCGGCAAGACCAAGCCCAGCGCCTTGTCCAACAACTTCGCTTTGGCCGAAATGCTCGACCCGATCTGGGACGGCTGCGTCACCTCCTCGACGCCGGACTGGCAGCAGTGGCTCAATGACCGCCAGGTCACCAATTTCTCCTGGTCGAGCCAGGCCCGCGGCTTCTTCACCGACCGCGCCGGTCGCGACAAGACCGACAATGAGGAACTGGTCCGCGTCTGGTATAACAAGCAGAACTTCGGCCGCCGCGACCGCGCTATCGAGCTGGGCAAGCAACTCGGCAAGAGCCCGATCCACATCGCGCTCGCCTATGTCCTCGCCCAGTCCTTCCCCAGCGTTCCCCTGATCGGGCCGCGCACTTTGGGCGAGCTGGACGACAGCATGAATGCCTTCGACATCAAGCTGACGGCTGACCAGGTGAAGTGGCTCGAAAACGGCTAGGGGTTTGGGAGGGGGCAGTACCCCCTCCTAACCTCCCCCTGATAGGGGGAGGGATATCTCCACTCTCGAAGTGAGATCGCGTCACAACCACAAAGCGGTGCCTCCCCCTAATAGGGGAGGCTAGGAGGGGGTAACGCAGACCTCGATCCCTCCCCACCCACCGGGTCATTCCGGCGCAGGCCGGAATCCAGGTCCGTGGCGTCCCGCGCCATCCAGCGCTGGGATGGCTTTCAGCATGGATTCCGGCCTCCGCCGGAATGACACCGTCGCTGTGACACGCGCACCGCCATCCCACCCAAGCCCCTCATCGCGCAAAACTTTTCCGCACTGTTCGGAAAAGCCGTCCAGTATCATGCGTGTGTCTTCTTGCGCGCGTTAATCCCCTGCCCTATCTTCATCGTTGCGAGACGATGGTTCTCGCATTCGTTCTCAGGGCGGGGTGTAATTCCCCACCGGCGGTAAGGGGGAAACCTCAAGCCCGCGAGCGCCTTGCCACATGCAAGGGTCAGCAGATCCGGTGTAATTCCGGGGCCGACGGTCATAGTCCGGATGAAAGAGAACGGGACAAACGCTGCTTGCCGGCGTCTGTGCCTTTTTGGCCGGGCGCTTGCTGCTGCGTAGCCTCCCGTAACCCTGAGGAAACTGGTTGCGGAAAGGACTTTTTATGAGCCAGGTTTCCTCTACTTCCCCAAACACCGCCACCGGCGCCCTCTTCATGGTCACCGCGAGCCTTGCCTTTGCCGGCACCAACGCGCTTCAGTCCGTGCTGCCCTGGCAATTCGGCATGAGTTCCACCGGCATGGCCTTCTGGCAATATGTCATCGCCTCCGTGCTGGCCCTGCCGCTCATTCTGCGGATCGGCGTCGACAAGCTGCGCACGAGGCACCCCTTGGCGCACGAGGTCCGCGCTTTCGTGTCGGCGCTTGGCGTCCATGTCTTCGTCTATGGCTTTGCCGCCGGCGTGCCGATCTGGCAGATGGTGACCCTGCTGTCCACCGGCCCGCTGTTCATCATTCTGGGATCCACGCTGTTCCTGGGCGAGCGCGCTTCCGCCCCCCGCATCGTGGCAGCGATGGTCGGTTTCGCCGGCGCCATCATTGTCTCGGGCGTCGGCAGCGAAGGGGTCACCTGGCACACCCTGATCCCCGTCGCCGCAGCCGCCCTTTGGGCCGTGACCGATGTGCTGACGAAATATCTCGCCCGCGAAGAGCCGCCGGAAACCCTCACGCTTTCCCTGCTCGTACTAGTGACACCCAATCACCTGTTCATTCTGCTGGTGGTGAATGCCTTGGCATGGCTATCGCCCGCCATTGTACCAGCAGAATTGGCCACCGGCTTCCCCTTCCAGCTCCCCACGGGCGCAGGACTGTGGCTGCTCGTGTTGCTTGGCGCTCTGACGGCGCTGGCGCGATATTTTTCCAGCTTTGCCTATAAGAAAGCCGATGCGACTTTCCTGCAGCCGTTCGGCGATCTGCAAGTGCCATTGAGTGGCCTTATCGGCTGGATTTTCCTGGGCCAGGTGCCATCCATGTGGTTCTGGCCGGGCGCCGCGCTGATCCTGGCCGCGTCCTCGTTCATTCTATGGAGCGAGACCGAGAAGGGCCACACGCTCAGCGTGGCTTAGCAAGCGAACCCGGGAGCAAGACCGCTATGAGCGGTCTGCTCCCACCTCCACCCAGCGCTGTTCCCGGTGGCTTCGCGCCATGGCGTGCACCGTCCGCTCGATCACCAGCCCCTTGGCAAAGTCGATCACTCGGGCCGGCTGCCCGGCAATGGCATTGAGCAGCTCGTGGCACTCGATGATCTTGAGATCGTTGAAGCCAAGACCATGCCCCGGCGCCGGAATGAACCGGTCATAAGGCGCATGCTGCGGCGCGGTCAGGATGGTTCGATAGCCCCGTTCGGTGCCCGGCCCATCGGTCGTATAGAGCTGCAATTCGTTCATCCGCTCCTGATCATAGACAATCGAGCCCTTGGACCCGAAAATCTGCAGCGCAATGCGCCCCTTGCGGCCCCAGGCCGAGCGGTTGAGCGCCATGACGCCACTGATCCCCCCACCCATCTCGAACAGCACGCTGGCAATATCGAAGGTTTCGACGGCGCGAGCCGTGCCTTCCTTGGTGGGGCGCGTCGGATATGGCTTAGCCAAATGCGCGAAGACCCGCGTCACCGAGCCGAACAGAATGTGCAGCAGGCTGAGCGGATGCACGCCGAAATCGTCCAGCGCGCCATAGCCGGAGCTGGCCTCGCTCTTCCAGTAGAACAGCGCCTCCGGATCGGCCATGAAGTCCTCGTCCATTTCCAGCCGGACGTGGTTCACATTGCCGATGGCGCCCTGCTCCAGCAGCGTCCCGATATGGCGCACCAGCGGGTTCTGAATGTAATTATAGCCCAGCACCGCAACCTTGCCCGAGGCATTGGCCACAGCTGCCATGCGCTCGGCATCGGCCAGTGCCACCGCCATCGGCTTTTCACACCAAACATGCTTGCCGGCCTCCAGCGCGGCGATTGCCATTTCGGCATGGAAGGCATTGGGCGTGGTGACGGAAACGACGTCCACCTCCGGGTCCGCAATCAAATCGCGCCAATCGCCCGTCGCCTTGGCAAAGCCGAACTCGTCAGCCTTGGCGCGTGCGATCTCGGCGTTCACCTCGGCCAGGTGCACCAAGCGCGGCTGTGGCCCGCTGCCGAAGACCGGTTTGACGCTGTTCCAGGCCAATGCATGGCATTTGCCCATATAGCCGGTGCCGATCAGACCGACGCCAATTGATGCTTTCATTCCGTCCTCCACTCCTGTCGAAATGGATATGCCATTTGTTCTATTTTCGGAATAGGCTTTCTAATAGTACTTGATTGCCCGCGCGGATTGGGGATTATGGGGGCAAAAGGGGGACGGAATGGTCGAGAAGATGCAGCCGCCGGGCGATTTTGATGCGTTGCGGGCGGCCATTCTCGAGCGCAAGGGCGAGTTGCCGAAGCGGCTGACGCAGGTGGCCGCCTATGCGCTGGACCATCCCGACGAGATCGCCTTCGGCACGGCGGCCAGCATTGCGGAATCAGCTGAAGTGCAGCCGTCGACGCTGGTCCGCTTTGCCCAGCATTTTGGCTTTGAGGGCTTTTCCGGGCTGCAATTGCTGTTCCGGGCCCGGCTGCGCGAGCGCACGTCATCCTATGAAGACCGGTTGCGCACGCTGGAGCAGAATGGCGCCGCCTTGGCCGAGAGCACCACGATTTTCAATGGCTTCGCCGCTGCGGCGCACCGCTCGATCGATGCCCTGACGGCTGCCGTAGACCCCGACGCTTTCGAGCGCACAGTGACTTTGCTAGCCAATGCCGAGACGATCTACCTGATCGCCAAGCGCCGCTCCTACCCGATCAGCAGCTATATGGCCTATGCCTTTGGCAAGCTGAAGGTGAAGTATCAATTGGTCGGCACGGCGGCCGGGATCGACGACGACATGCTGGCCATGGCGACGCCGCGCGATGCCGCCTTTGCCATCAGTTTCTCGCCCTATGCCTCGGAAAGCGCCACCCAGGCGCGGGCGATGGCGGCGCGGGGCATTCCCGTCGTGTCGCTGACCGATTCGGCATTTTCCCCGCTGGCCGAGTGCTCGCGCGAATGGTTTGAGGTGGTCGAGGCCGACCATGCCGGGTTCCGCTCGCTATCGGCCAGCATGGCCTTTGCCATGGCCCTCACCGTTTCCATCGCCGAGAAGCGTCGCCGGCGCTGATGTCACAGCTTTACCGAGGTAATGGTGCATTCTAGTGTTTGGAATGAACATTCCATGTTGACGAATTGCCGGAACCCATGTTTCATATTCCCAAGCGCCGAACAGGCGCAGGAATAGCTTAGAGACCGGCGCGAGCCGATGGGAGGACCGATTGACGCATGCGCAGCCAGGCCACGGGCGCCAGACGCTCGACGTCATCACCATCGGCCGTGCCTCGGTTGATCTCTACGGCCAGCAAATCGGCACCAAGCTTGAAGATATCGGCAGCTTCGCCAAATCCATCGGCGGGTGCCCGGCCAATATCGCCATCGGCACCGCGCGGCTCGGGCTCAAATCGGCCCTGATCACCCGCGTTGGCAATGAGCAGATGGGCCGCTTCATCCGCGAGCAATTGGTGCGCGAAGGCGTCGACACTGCCGGCATCGCCACCGACAAGGAGCGCCTGACTGCGCTCGTGCTGCTGTCGGTCGAGGCCGAAGGCGTCTCGCCGATGATTTTCTACCGCACCGATTGCGCCGATATGGCGCTGTCGGAAGAGGATATTTCGGAAGCCCACATCGCCTCCGCCCGCGCTATCGTTGTCACCGGCACCCATTTCTCGCGCCCCAATAGTGAAGCGGCGCAGAAAAAGGCGATCCGCTTTGCCAAGGCGCATGGCGGCAAGGTGGTATTCGATATCGATTATCGCCCCAACCTCTGGGGCCTTGCCGGGCATGAGGCCGGGTTCGAGCGCTATGTCGCGTCGGATCATGTGTCGCAGAAATACCAGTCCGTGCTGCCCGATTGCGATCTCGTCGTCGGCACCGAAGAAGAAGTGCTGATCGCCTCGGGCGAGGCCGATCTGCCGGCGGCACTGAAGACCATTCGCTCGCTGACGGCGGCGACCATCGTGCTCAAGCGCGGCGCCATGGGCTGCATCGTCTATGACGGCGCCATTCCCGATGATCTGGAAGACGGCATTGTCGGCGCAGGCTTCCCCATCGAGGTCTATAACGTGCTGGGGGCCGGCGACGCCTTCATGTCGGGCTTCCTGCGCGGCTGGCTTAGGGGTGAAGACCTCCAAACCTCGGGCACCTGGGCCAATGCCTGCGGCGCCTTTGCGGTGTCGCGCCTGATGTGTTCGCCGGAATATCCAAGCTGGACCGAGCTTGAGAGCTTCCTTTCCAAGGGCAGCCCCAAGCGCGCTTTGCGCAACGACGACAACCTCAACCACATTCACTGGGCCACCAATCGCCGCCGCGAGTGGCCCAAGCTGATGGCGCTGGCTATCGATCATCGCAGCCAGCTCGAGGACATGCCCGGTGCCAAGGACGACTCCATTGCCGCCTTCAAGGTGCTGGCCGTAGAAGCCGCCGCGCGCGTCGCCAATGGCCGGCCGGGTTTCGGCATGCTGCTCGATGACAAGCATGGCCGCAAGGCGCTGTTTGCCGCCGAGGGCAAGGGCTTTTGGCTCGCCCGCCCAGTGGAATTGCCCGGCTCGCGCCCGCTGCGCTTTGAATTTTCGCAGGACCTCGGTTCGCGCCTGCTCGATTGGCCGGTGGAACATTGCCTCAAGGTGCTTTGCTTCTTCCATCCCGACGATCCCGCCGCGCTCAAGGCCGAGCAGATCGACAAGCTGCAATCCGCCCATGATGCTGCCCGCAAAATCGGCCGCGATATCCTGATCGAAATCATCGCCAGCAAGCATGGCGAACTCAAAGCCGACACCACTGCCCGCGCGCTGACCGAGCTTTACGATGCCGGCCTCAATCCCGATTGGTGGAAGCTCGAGCCGCAAGCCGACCGGGCGGCCTGGGCCGCGGTGGATGCGGTGATCGAAGCGCGCGACCCATTCTGCCGGGGCGTGGTGCTGCTGGGGCTCGAAGCCCCCCAGGAAGCATTGGAGGCCGGCTTTGCAGCGGCGCATGCCTCGCGCACGGTCAAGGGCTTTGCCGTGGGCCGCACGATCTTTGCCGAAGCAGCCCGGAAATGGCTGCTCGGGGAAATCAGCGACGAAGAGGCCGTGGCCGATATGGCGCGCCGCTTCAGCGCGCTGGTCGAGATTTGGGAGCGGCTGGGGGAGACGAAGGCGGCTTAGCCTTCGCGCCGGACCGACCCGCAATATACACTGACCGGGCGAACCCGGCTGATCTTTGAGGAACAGGCCCATGAGCCAGAACACGATCCGACTAACCATGGCGCAGGCTGTTGCGCGGTTTCTGACGATGCAGAAGACCGTGATCGATGGCGAGACAGTGCCAATTTTTGGCGGGGTGTTCGCCATTTTCGGACATGGCAATGTGGCCGGCGTGGGTGAGGCGCTGCATTCCATCAAGGACACGCTGCCGACCTATCGGGCGCAGAACGAGCAGGGCATGGCCAATGCGGCGATTGCCTTTGCCAAGGCCAGTTTCCGCCAGCGCTTCATGGCATGTACCTCTTCGATCGGGCCGGGCGCGCTGAACATGGTGACGGCGGCCGCCCTGGCGCATGTGAACCGCCTGCCGGTGCTGCTGCTGCCGGGCGACGTGTTTGCCAATCGCCTGCCGGACCCAGTCTTGCAGCAGGTGGAAGATTGGGGCGATGGTTCGGTTTCGGCCAATGATTGCTTCAAGCCGGTGAGCCGCTATTTCGACCGCATCACGCGGCCCGAGCAGATCATTCCCGCCTTGCGCCGGGCCATGCAGGTGCTGACCGATCCGGCCGAATGTGGCCCGGTTACGCTCAGCCTCTGCCAGGATGTGCAGGCGGAAGCCTATGATTACCCTGAGAGCTTTTTTGACGAGAAAGTGTGGGTGCCCCGCCGGGTGATGCCCGATGCCGAGGAATTCGCTGCCGCCGCCGCGGCTTTGCGCATGGCCAAGAAGCCCGTGATCATTGCCGGCGGTGGTGTGCTCTATTCGCAGGCGACCGACAGCCTGCGCACCTTCGCCGAGGCCCATGGCATTCCCGTGATGGAAACGCAGGCCGGCAAGAGCGCCCTGCCCCATGACCATCGCCTCAATATGGGTTCGGTTGGCGTTACCGGTTCGTCGGCGTCCAACGCGCTGGCTCAAGACGCCGATGTGGTGCTGGCCGTGGGCACGCGGCTGCAGGATTTCACCACCGGCTCCTGGGCGCTGTTCCAGAACCCGGACCTCAAGATTATTGGCCTTAACGTGCAGCCCTTTGACGCCCACAAGCACAATGGCATGCCACTAGTGGCCGATGCGCGGGCGGGGCTCGATGCGCTCCATGCCGCGCTGCCAGGCTGGGTCGTCGAGGACGCATGGGCCGAAAAGGCCGAGGCGGGCAAGGAGGAATGGCTGATCGCCGCCGACAAGGCGACCGCGAGCACCAATGCCGAATTGCCCTCCGATGCCCAGGTGATCGGGGCCGTGCAGCGCGCCCGCGAGAACGCCACGCTGGTCTGCGCCGCCGGTGGCCTGCCGGGCGAATTGCACAAGCTGTGGAAGGCCGGCAAGCCGGGCAGCTATCACCTGGAATACGGCTTCTCCACCATGGGCTACGAGATTGCCGGCGGGCTGGGCGTCAAGCTGGCGCGGCCGCAGGACGACGTGGTCGTCATGGTCGGTGACGGCAGCTATATGATGCTCAATTCCGAGATCGCCTCTTCGATCATGCTGGGCGCCAAGCTCACCATCGTGCTGCTCGACAATGAAGGCTATGGCTGCATCAACCGGCTGCAAATGGCCACGGGCGGCGCCAACTTCAACAACCTGTTGAAGGACACCCACCATGTCACTCTGCCCGGAATCGATTTTGCCGCCCATGCCGCCGCCATGGGCGCCGTATCGCGCAAGGTCGGCTCGATTGCCGAGCTGGAAACGGCGCTGCACGAAACCGAAAGCGTGGACCGAACCACGGTGATCGTGATCGATACCGATGCGCTGATCACCACCGATGACGGTGGCTCCTGGTGGGATGTGGCAGTGCCGGAAGTATCCGACCGGCCACAGGTGAATGCGGCCCGCGAGGGTTATGTGAAGGCGCTTAAGGCGCAGCGGGCGGGGTAATCCCTGGATTGGAGTACCCCCTCCTAGCCTCCCCCTGATAGGGGGAGGAACCGCGTGGTGGGTGTTGTGAGATTTACGAAAACCCCGATCTGTCCCTCCCCCTATCAGGGGGAGGCTAGGAGGGGGTACTAGGCGCGAACGCGCAGGAGAGACGAATTGAAAGCCAAACTCGGCATGTCGCCCATCGCCTGGTGGAACGACGATCTGGTGGAACTCAGCGATGATGTGTCGCTGGAAGAATGCCTGCGCCAGTCGCGCTCGGCCGGGTTTACCGGCATGGAAAAGGGCCGCCGCTTTCCCGACGATCCCGATGTGATGCTGCCGATCCTGCGCGCGGCGGACGTGACGCTCTGCGGCGGCTGGTTTTCCGGCACGCTGGTCGAGGAGGAACTGGCCGCCAACAAGGCGCGTATCCAGCCGATGATCGAGCTGTTCAAAGCGGTCAATGCGCCCTGCATCGTTTATGGCGAGGTGGGCCGCTCCATTCAGGGCGACCGCTCCAAGCCCCTGGCCACCAAGCCCAGGCTTTCCGACGACGAGATGGTGGCCTATGCCAAAAAGGTCACCGCATTTGGCGAATGGTGTGCCGATCAGGGCATGCCGCTGAGCTATCACCACCACATGGCCGCCGTGGTCGAGACCGAGCCGGAGCTGGATACGTTCATGAAGGCGTCGGGCGCGGGCATTCCGCTGCTGCTCGATGCGGGGCATCTGGCCTTTGCGGGCGGCGATGTGTTGCGCGCCATCGACAATCACCATGCCCGGATCAATCATGTGCATGTGAAGGACATTCGCCGTTCGGTCGTCGATGGGCTGGATCGCACCAGGCAGAGCTTTCTCGATGCGGTGGCCTTGGGCGCGTTCACCGTGCCGGGCGATGGCTCGCTCGATTTCGGCGCCATCGTGCAGAAATTTGCCGATTATGGCTATGAGGGCTGGTTTGTCGTCGAGGCCGAGCAGGACCCCAAGGCCAACCCGCCGCTGCGTATGGCGCAGGTGGGCCATAAGGAGCTGATGCGAGTGATGACTGCCGCCGGCTACACCGTCGAGACCGAGGGTTTTCCCAAAGGGTGAGCTTTCAGCCCGCGATATGCTAAAGGCTGGTCAGGTTCTCAAGAAGAAGGCGGATCGGTTTTGAAAGCAGACGACCTTAAATGGTTCAAGCCCCTGTGGCGGCGCGTTGCCATCACCGGGTTTCTGGCGGTGTGGTGCGCCTATGAATGGCTCTGGAGCAAGGAGCCGTTCTGGGGCGTGCTGGTGGGCGCGGCTTTGGCCTATTCGCTCTATAATTTCTTTTATGCCTTCCCCAAGGAGGACCCTACCGATGAGCAACTCCCACCTCCGCCTCCGCCCGAAAGCCAAGACGGGCCTGGTTCATGACGTAACTCCGGCTTCGGCCGGCTGGACCTATGTCGGCTTTGCCCTGCACAAACTGGCGGCCGGCCAGGTGACCGGCGGCGAAGCGGGGGATCGCGAGCTTTGCCTGGTGCTGGTCAGCGGCAAGGCGCGGATTTCGGTCGACGGCGTGGATTTCGGCGAGATCGGCGAGCGCATGAGCCCGTTCGAGGGCGCCCCCTGGGCGGTCTATGTGCCCAAAAGCAGCGAATGGGCGGTGGATGCGACAACAGCGCTCGAGTTGGCAGTCTGCACCGCACCGGGCGGCGGGGACTACAAGGCCAAGGTGATCCCGCCGGGCACCCATCCGCGCCTGACGCGCGGCAAGGGCGCCAATATCAGGCATGTCCATAATATCATGCCCGAGGACGATAATTCGGCCCATTCCCTGCTGGTGGTGGAAGTGATCACCCCGCAGGGCAATACCTCCTCCTACCCGCCGCATAAGCATGACCAGGACAATCTGCCTCACGAGAGCCTGTTGGAAGAGACTTATTTCCACCGGCTCAACCCACCACAGGGCTTCGCCTTCCAGCGCGTCTATACCGATGACCGCAGCCTCGATGAGGCGCTGGCGATCGAGGACGGCGACGTGACGCTGGTGCCCAGGGGCTATCACCCGGTGGCGACCACGGCGGGGTATGAATTGTATTATCTCAACGTGATGGCCGGGCCCAAGCGGGTATGGAAGTTCCACAATGCGCCCGAGCATGAGTGGCTGTTGAAGTAAACCACCGTGTCATTCCGGCACAGGCCGGAATCCATGCTGTGTTCCCTCCCCACATTCGATGTGTCGATAGCCTTCAGCATGGATCCCGGCCTGCGCCGGGATGACGCGGTGGGTTGAATGGGATTGGTGCGAATCTCTCCACCGCATCTTCCTTGGGCCTGACCCGGGGACCTCTCGCCGCTCGCGCCGTGCTGAGAGTGGCCCTCGGGTCAGGCCCGAGGGAGAACGGTGGGTGAGAAGCGCGCAGTGTGACCCACGCGCTCCGAAGGGGCTTACCGCCCCTGGAAGATCGACTTATCCGCCAACACCCCAAGCACTTCGCTGACCTTCACAGCCCGCGCTTCCTTGACCGACTTCAGCGCGGCATCGGCCAGCGCCAATGCAATCAAGCCATCCAACCCACTCGGCGAAGCCGGAGATTTTGATTCAACCGCATCCACGAAGGTGCTGATTTCACGCGCATAAGCATCGGTATAGCGGGTCATGAAGAAGTCGTGCAGCGGCGGGCGGGTATAGCCGGTGGCGTTGGCGACTTCGATGGAGACCGGGCGCTGGTTTTCGGCCGAGACGGCGCCTTTGGAGCCGTGCACTTCGATGCGCTGGTCATAGCCATAGGTGGCGCGGCGCGAGTTCGAGATGGTGGCGTGCTTGCCCGTAGTGGTCGAGAGCATCACCGAAACGCTGTCATAATCGCCGGCCGCGCCGATGGCCGGATCGACCAGCACGGAGGCCTGGGCGGTGACGCTGTCGATCTCTTCGCCCAGCAGGAACCGGGCCATGTCAAAATCGTGGATGGTCATGTCGCGGAAAATGCCGCCCGAGCGCTTGATGTAGTCGACCGGCGGCGCGCCGGGGTCGCGCGAGACGATGGTGACCATTTCCACAGTGCCGATTTCGCCCTTGGCGATCACGTCATGCACGGCCATGAAATGGGGATCGAACCGGCGATTGAAGCCGACCATCAGCGTGGCGCCTTCGGCATCGACGACCTTGAGGCAGGCTTTGACGCGCTCGACATTGAGGTCGATCGGCTTCTCGCAGAAGATGGCCTTGCCGGCCCGGGAGAACTGCTCGATCAGATCGGCATGGGTGTCGGTGGGCGTGCAGATGACCACGGCGTCGATATCGGTAGCCGACAGGATTTGCTCGATGCTGCGCACTTCGCAGCCATATTGGCCGGCGATGTCAGTGGCAGCCTTCTCAAAGGCGTCGGCCACGGCCACCAGCTTAGCGGTCGGATTGGACGAGATGGCCTTGGCATGCACCTTGCCGATGCGGCCGGCGCCGAGCAGGCCGAAACGAACAGTCATTTGTAGTCTCCGGGTAGTGGCGCCGTGGGGCGCGGTTATTCTAATGCACGCGAAGGCGATGCGCCGGCGGGGTGGCGAAAATCAGACCTTCTTCCGCTTGCGCTGCCGATACTGGTCGGTGACCACGGCGGCGACGATGATCATGCCCTTGATGATCTCCTGATAGTAGGCATCGACGCGCAGGAAGGTGAAGCCCGAGGTCATGGTCCCCAGAATAATGGTGCCGATGACCGTGCCGGTAATACGCCCCTGCCCGCCTGCCAGCGACGTGCCCCCGATAACGGCCGCAGCGATGGCGTCGAGTTCGTACATCACGCCCATGCCAGCCTGCGCGGTCTGGGCGCGGGCGGCGGTGACGAGGCCCGCGAGGCCCGCCAGCATGCCGGCAATGGCATAGACCTTGATCAGGTGCTTTTCGATATTGATGCCCGAAACGCGGGCCGCCTGCGGATTGGCGCCGATGGCGTAGGTGAATTTGCCATAGCGGGTGTAGCGCAAGGCTATGTGGAAGATCAGCGCCACGCCGAGGAAGATCACCACCGGCCAGATGCCCATGCCGATAAAGGTGAAGTCGGGGGTGAGGCCGGAAACCGGCTGGCCCTTGGTGTACCATTTGGCCACGCCGCGCGCCGACACCATCATGCCCAGAGTAGCGATGAAGGGCGGGATTTTGGTGTAGGAAATCAGCGAGCCATTGATGATGCCGGCCAACGTGCCGATGGCAAGGCCAATCACCAGCGGGATGATGACCGGCAGGCCGACCAGCGCCGGATAGACCGGACGGGCCCAATCGGCGGACTGGGCGAAGCTGGCGGCGATCATGGCCGTCATGCCCACGACCGAGCCGGAGCTAAGGTCAATGCCGCCGGTGATGATCACCTGCGTCACGCCGACGGCGATAATGCCGACCACCGAGACCTGCAGGATCATGATGGTCAGCCGCTGCTGGTTCATCAGGAAAGACTGGCCGATGAAGATCCAGCCAAGCAGCTCGAAGGTCAGCGCAATGCCGGCCAGCACGAGCAGGATGGACAACTCGGTCGGCAATTTGCGCCGCCGCGTCCGCGGCGTTGCGAGGGTCTCTGATGATGTGGTCATGGCTGGGTCCTCCCGGCAGTCGATATGTCTTGTAGTGGCGCACCTTCAACTCTCCCTTCGGGGGAGGTGAAGTGGGCCAATGCTTCCGAAGTGTGCATCATCATCGTGCCGCCAAATCCATGATCTTCACCTGATCTGCCTCGGCCCGATCCAAAAAACCCGTCGCGCGGCCATGGTGCATCACCATGATGCGGTCGCTCATGCCCAGCACTTCGGGGAGTTCGGATGAAATCATGATGACGGCCACGCCCTGGCGCGCCAATTGGCTGACCAGCTTGTGGATTTCCGCTTTGGCGCCGACATCGATGCCGCGCGTTGGCTCGTCCAGAATGAGGATTTTCGGATTGGTCAGCAGCCAGCGCCCGATCAGCACCTTTTGTTGATTGCCGCCGGACAGGTTTTCTACCCGCTCATCAAGGCTGGGCGTTTTCACCCGCAGCTTCTGGCTCATCTCTTCGCAGGTGCGCGACAGCGCGCCCTGAGTGACGAAGCCGAATTTGGTATAGCCATCCTGCAGCACGGCGAGCTGCATGTTTTCCTGAATATCAAGCGCCAGGAGGCACCCGGTTTCCTTGCGGTCTTCGGTGATGAACGCCATGCCGTGCTGAATGGCGACGGTGGGCGACCCGATGGTGACCGGCTTGCCATTGATGGAAATGCTGCCGCTGGTGGCCGGACTTACCCCAAAAATCGTCTCGGCCACATTGGAGCGGCCCGAGCCAACGAGCCCGGCAATGCCCAGGATTTCGCCGGCGCGCACGTCAAAACTGATGTCGGAGAACACGCCCTTGAGCGCCAGGTCCTTGACCGAGAGCACCACATCGCCAATCGGCACGATTTCCTTGGGGAACATCTGGGTGATTTCGCGCCCCACCATCATGCGGATGATTTCGTCGCGGGTCACGTCAGTCGAGGCATGGGTGCCGATATAGCGGCCATCGCGGAACACCGAGAACTCGTCGGCGATCTCGAACAGCTCGTTCATTTTGTGGGTGATGTAGATAATGCCTTTGCCCTGGCTGCGCAGGTCGCGAATGATCGAAAACAGGTGCGCCACCTCGGTTTCGGTCAGGGCGGAGGTGGGCTCATCCATGATGAGCACGTCGCTCTCATAGGACACCGCCTTGGCGATCTCGACCATCTGCCGGCTGGCGACCGAAAGGGTGGAGACCTGCACTTCGGGGTCAATATCGATATTGAGCTTGGCGAACAGCGCCGCGGTGCGGCGGTTGAGCTCGCCATGATCGACAAAGCCGAAACGGGTCAGCGGCTCGCGCCTGATCCAGATATTTTCGGCCACGCTCATATAGGGCATCAGGTTGAGTTCCTGATGGATCATGGCAATGCCGTTTTCGAGCGCATCGAGCGGCGACTTGAGCTGGATATTGACGCCGCGCAGCTTCACCTCGCCGCTGTCGGGCGTGTAAATGCCAGCGATGATCTTCATCAGCGTGGATTTGCCGGCGCCATTCTCGCCCATCAGGGCATGAACAGTGCCGCGGCGCAGCTTGAGCGACACATCATCGAGCGCCACGACGCCGGGAAATTCCTTGCGGGCATTGGAGATTTCCAGCAGCAGCGACGCATTGGGCACCGCCCCGCTTTCACGCACCGCACGCATTGTCTGCGGACTGACCATTGCTGCCTCCTGCCCTGATTTGCGGGACGCGCCGGGCTCACCAGCGCATCCGCATGATTGCCGCCTAATTGGCGTAGTCGGCCATGTTTTGCGGGGTCACCAATTCGAAGGGGACCCAGATCTGCTGCTCGGTCGGCTCGCCCCGCGCCAGAGCGAGAGCGGCATCGATGGACGCAGCGCCCTGCGCATGCGCATTCTGGAAAATGGTCACGTCGAGATCGCCGGCGGCCATCGAGGCCAGCCCATCAGGCGTGGCATCGACGCCTGCGACCAGCACGGAATTCATGTCCCGGCCGACCGATTTTAACGCCTGGATGGCGCCGATGGCCATCTCATCATTATTGGCGACGACGGCGTCGAATTCGAGGGACGAGGAGAGCCAATTGGTCATCAGATTTGCCGCTTCGAGGCGATCCCAATTGGCGGTCTGCTCTTCGAGCACGCTCATGCCCTTGCAGTCATCGGTGGCGATCACATCATGCACGTCCTTGGTGCGCTGCAGGGCCGAATGGTTGTTGAGCGGACCCATCAGGATCAGCACATTGCCCTTGCCACCCAGCAGGCGGCAGACTTCCTTGGTTTGCAGCGTGCCGGAATCGATTTCGTTGGAGCCGACAAAGGCGGCCTTGGCCGGCAGGCTATCGAGATCGGCGGGCGGGTGATTGGCATAGATGATGGGAATGCCGGCCGCATCGGCCAGCGCCGTCATGGCCGGGGTGCTATCGGCATCCACGGCGGCGATGATGATGGCATCAACGCCCGAAGCGATGAAATTGCTGACCTGATTGAGCTGGTTGCTGGGGTCGTTGACTGCGTCTTCCACCTGCATTGTCACATCGCCCAGCTCGGCGGCGCGGGCCTCCATGCCATTGCGCAGCAGGGTGAGAAAGGTGCTGTCAAAGCGGGCCATGGAGACGCCGATATTTTCGGCGTGGCTGGGCACCGATAGCAGGAAGGGCAGCGCCGTTGCGCCAAGCAGGGCTGTGGTCAGCTTCATGTTCAAACTCTGTTCAAGGAAAGATGCCGGCGCGCCGTTGGGAACGCGCCGGCAGGAGATCAGTTCTTGGCCTGGTAATCGGCCAGGTTAGCCGGGGTCACCAGTTCGAACGGCACCCAGACTTCGCGTTCCACGCTCTCGCCACGGGCAAGCGCGAGAGCCGCGTCGAGCGCACCGGAGCCCTGGGCCGCGGCGTTCTGGAACACGGTGACATCGAGATCACCAGCAGCCATTGCGGCCAGGGCGTCCTGGGTGGCGTCGACGCCGCCCACAATCACGGCATCCATGGCGACGCCGCCGGCCTTGAGGGCCTGGATGGCGCCGATGGCCATTTCGTCATTATTGGCGACCACGGCATCGAACTGGATGCCGGCGGAGAGCCAATTGGCAACCAGATCGGCGCCCTGCTGGCGTGACCAGTTTGCCGTCTGCTCTTCAGCGATTTTCATGAACGAGCATTCGGGCGTGGCGATCACGTCATGCACGTCCTGGGTACGCTGGCGGGCGGCCTGGTTGGACAGTTCGCCCATCATGACCACGATATTGGCTTCGGTCTTGCCGGCCTCGGTCAGCAGGCGACAGACTTCCTTGGTTTCGAGCGTGCCGGAATCGACTTCGTTGGATGCGACGAATGCCTGCTTTTCGGGCAGGGTATCAAGGTTGACCGGCTGGCGGTTGACATAGACCAGCGGAATGCCCGCATCGGCGGCCAGTTGGGACATGGGCGCAGTAGCGTCGGTGTCCACGGCGTTGACGATGATGGCATCGACGCCCGAAGCGATGAAGTTCTGGATCTGGCTCATCTGCTTGGACACGTCATTCTGCGCGTCCTCGACCTGCAGCTCGACGCCATCGAGGGTTTTGGCATAGTCGCCCATGCCGTTGCGCAATACGGTCAAGAAATTGTCGTCAAACGCGGCCATGCTGACCCCGACAGTCTCGGCCATTGC
The DNA here is from genome assembly GCF_044987315.1 of Devosia sp. ZW T5_3. NCBI lineage: Bacteria > Pseudomonadati > Pseudomonadota > Alphaproteobacteria > Hyphomicrobiales > Devosiaceae > Devosia > Devosia sp. ZW T5_3. The sequence continues at coordinate 58,893 of NZ_JBJDRE010000018.1, read as the reverse complement.
GGCGCCGGTAAAGCCGGTCAGCATCGTGGTCGCCAATGCGGCCATTACGATCTTCTTCATTGCTCATTCTCCTCCAAGAGAGCTGGGCGTCCGGTCGCGCCCATTATGTCCGGATCTTTCCCTTGCTCGGGAATTAGTTGGTCACGCGGCCTTCTCCTTGAGCCCCGAGACGATGAAATTCATGCTTTGGCTGATCGCAGCAGCCGGATCGGCTAGGTGACGCAGCTCTTCGGCAAAAGGCTCGAACGAGAGTGGCCCGGAATAGCCCCCTGCCCGCAGCGCGGCGATCTGTTCGAGATTGCCCAGGCGATCTTTGGGGCCGACCAGCAGGCGATGGCTGTCGCGCATGTCGCTAACAGCAATCGTCGGGTCGTCGACGCCGGAAATGTGGATCAGGCCAGTCAGCTCGGGGAACAGGTCGGGTTCGCCTGCGAGGTGATGGTGGAACGTGTCGTGGGTCAGCTGGAATACGTCACGGCCATTGGCATTGTCGATCGCCTGAATCGCTTCGCGTTTTGAGCGCAGCGAGCAGGTTTCAAAGCCCAGGCACTCGACGAGGCCGATCAATGCACGTTCGCGCAAGATTGGCGCTATCAATGCTAACAGTCCGCTAGCATTTTCGACCCTTTGGTGTGCGTCAGCGATAGCACCATCATTGGCTGCAACGAGCACCAAAGCCTGGGCGCCGGCGGTGGCGGCGTAGTCGGCCAGGGCTTCGGCCTCGGCCAGGCGGGTGGCGGAGGGCTGATTGAATTTCTGTAGGGCATTGATGGAAATGATGGTTACATCATTTGCCCTGGTGAGGGCTTTTACCTCGGTTGCTGGTGTGCCGTCGAGGATGGCGTTGCCGGCAATGTCATTGCGGATTTCGACGCGCGGGGCGCCCAATTGGCGGGCCAGCGCGAAGAATTCGGGCAGCCGCAACTGCGGCGCCGACATGTGGTTGATGGCAAAATCCATCGACTGGCTGGTGGACACGCCTCGCACTCCCTGGATCGCCGGGCCGGACCCGATCTCTCGTTGGACCAAATGAAATACGGGTTCTGTTCTATTGTCAATACGGAATGTTCATTCCAAAATATGACAGAATGAACCGCACAATCCGCCGCCAAACGGAATATTCGTGCGACTAGAAACGTTTCAACCGGCGAGACTAGATGTTCTCGGAGACGTAGATATCGAAAGGCAAGAAGGTCTGGCCGGCAAAATCGGCGGCGGGATGGGCCAAAGCCGCTGCCATCAGGTTGACAATGCTGGCGCCCAGCGCGGCGAGCGGCGTGCCAATGACGGCGGTGGCGATATTGTCGGCCAAAGCCGCATGGGTCACCGGGTTCAGCTCATTGCAGACCAGAGCGATGCGGCCCGCCATGCCCTCGTCACGCAGGGCGGTGATGACGCCCTCGGTGCCGCCGCCGGCGACATAGATGGCCGATAGATCGGGATGGCGGCGCAGCAGATCGAGCGTTGCTTCATGGGCGAGCGCACCGTCTTCGAGGCTAACCTGGGTGTCGATGATCGACAGCTCGGGCGCCGCCTCGCGCAGATAGGAGCGGAAGCCGATCTCGCGCATTTCATGGCCGTGAAAGCGGTGGCTGCCGACAAACACCACCACCTTGCCCGCCTTGGCGGATTTGGCGATCAGCCAGCCGGCCGTGCGGCCAACCTTGCGGTTATTGGTGCCGACATAGCCGCGCCTTATGCCAGCGGCAAAGTCTGAGAGTAGCGAAAACACCGGCTTTCCGGCCGCCTCGACCTCCTGCACCGCCGCGGTGACAGCCGGATGATCCACCGCCACCATGGCGATGGCATCGACGCGCGGCGCCATTTCGGCCAGCCGCGTGGCGATTTCGGCCGGGGTCTGGTTGGCGAGGAAGGCAATGGTTGGCGTGGCGCGGAACTGGGTGGGGCTGGCGCCGGCCTGTTGCAGCGCCGTCGCGACGTCCTGATAGAACAATTGATCCGGCCGTTGCAGCAGGAAGCCCAGCCGGTAATGCGGCAGATTTTGCTCCAGCCGGCGACGGATGAGGCCGGAGCCGTGATAACCGATTTGCTCGGCGGCACCGAAGACGCGCTGAGCCGTTTCCTGGCGTACCGGTAGGCGGCCATTGAGCACCCGATCGACTGTGGCGACGCTCAGATCGGCAATACGGGCAATATCAGCAACAGTCGGGCGGCGGACCAAGGCGATCTCCTGCAAATTTCCATCATACGGGCAAGCGCAATAATGATGGCAATGATAGAAAACATCATGCGCTGATTGCGGAAAAGCCGCAAGTTTGCCAGCATCAAAAGCAGGGAATTCGCTAGCGGACTGTTAGCATCGAGAGGCACAATTGGCCCAAACTGCGAAACGCGACTACAACCTGCTCGGCGCCAGCTCGGAAGCCGCGATAGCCAGCGGTCTTGCCGCCGCCGAGTGGTATCACACCGAGGTCGACCGCAAGCAGATGAAGGCGCTGATGCAGCGTTCGGACGGCCCGGCGATCCGCGACACCGTGATCTGGCTGGGCTCCATGCTGGTGCTGGCGGCGGGCGGTATCTACTTCTGGGGCAGTTGGTGGGCCGTGCCGTTTTTCCTAGGTTATGGAGTACTTTACGGCTCCGCCTCGGACTCCCGCTGGCATGAATGCGGCCATGGCACAGCGTTCAAAACGCGGTGGATGAACAACGTCGTCTATCAGATCGCCTGCTTCATGATCATGCGCAATCCGGTGACCTGGCGCTGGAGCCATGCCCGCCACCATACCGATACGGTGATCGTCGGCCGTGACCCGGAAATCGCCGTGATGCGGCCGCCTGACCTGTTTCGGGTGATCCTCAATTTCTTCGGCATTCTCGATGCCGGCTACGCCATGCTCGACATGGTGCGGAACGCTGCCGGCGTGGTGACCCCGGAGGAGAAGAGCTTCATCCCCGAAATGGAGCATGCCAAGGTGATCCGCGTAGCGCGTATCTGGCTTGCTATCTATCTGGCAACACTAGCGCTTTCGCTGTGGACGGGATCGATCCTGCCGCTGATGCTGATCGGCCTGCCCCGGCTCTACGGCGCCTGGCACCATGTGCTGACCGGCCTGCTGCAGCATGGCGGGCTAGCCGACAATGTAACCGACCACCGGCTCAATTCCCGCTCGGTGCTGATGAACCCGGTGAGCCGGTTCATTTATTGGAACATGAACTACCATGTGGAGCACCACATGTTTCCCATGATCCCCTATCACGCACTGCCGCAGCTGCATGAGCTGATCAAGCACGACCTGCCGGCGCCCAATGCCTCGATCCTCGATGGCTATCGGGAGATGGTGCCGGCGTTCCTGCGGCAGTTGCGGAATGAGGACTACTTCTTGAAACGGGAGCTGCCGGCGACGGCCAAGCCGTATCGGGAGGAGCTGCATAATGGGGTGGCGGCGGAGTGAGAAGCCTCGATATCCGGGCTTTCGATGGAATTTGAGGACACAGAATGGCGCAGTGGATTGAGGCTTGTGGGGCTGGCGATGTGGACGAGGAGGACGTGATCCGCTTCGACCATGAGGGGCGGGTTTACGCGATTTATCGCAGTCCCGAGGACCGGTATTTTGCAACGGACGGGCTGTGCACGCATGAGCAGATCAGCCTCGCCGATGGGCTGGTGATGGACGATATCATCGAATGCCCCAAGCATAATGGGCGGTTCAATTACAAGACCGGCGAGGCCAAGGGCGCGCCGGTCTGTGTGAACCTGCGGACCTATCCGGTGAAGGTTGAGGACGGGGCGGTGTTTATCGAGGTGTAGGCACCAGCATCGCGCAGTCCCCTCACCCTGACCTTCCGCTGAACGCGTCAGGTCTGTCCCTCTCCCACAAGGGGCGAGGGTGGGGCCGGTGGACGTTAATGCGCTGAGCCCTCCCTTCTCCCCTCGTGGGAGAAGGTGCCCCGCAGGGGCGGATGAGGGGGATTTTTGGAGGACCATATGAGCCAGCACTATGTAATTGTCGGCGCGGGCGAATGTGGCGCGCGGGCCGCTGTGGCGCTGCGGGAGCAGGGATTTGCGGGCGATGTGACGCTGGTGGGTGGGGAGAGCCATCTGCCCTACGAGCGGCCGCCGTTGAGCAAGGAAGGTATGCTGGCCGAGCTGTTTGCGGCCAAGACGATTGCAACGGCGGAGCGGCTGGCTGAGGCGGGGATTGCGTTTCGCGGTGGGTTTGCTGTGGCGGAGATCGACCGGGCGAGCAAGCATCTGGAGGGCGTGGATGGGCGCGCCATCCGCTATGACAAATTGCTGCTCGCGACGGGGGCTGCACCGCGGCGATTGCCGGGCGTGGAGGGCGAGCGGATCGTTTATCTGCGGACGATTGAGGATGCGCTGCGACTGCGCGGAGCGTTGGGCGCGGGCCGGCATTTGGCGGTTATCGGCGGCGGATTTATCGGGCTGGAACTGGCGGCGAGTGCGCGGCAGCGCGGGGCGAAAGTGACGCTGATCGAGGCCCTGCCACGGCTGCTGTCGCGCGGGGTGCCCGAGGCGATGGCGCGGCAGATCGAGGCGCGGCATCTGGCGGGCGGGGTAAAGCTGGTGTTTGGCGATGGTATTGCCGGGGTGGCTAGTGGGGCGGACAGCGCCGTGGTGACGCTGGCGAGTGGGCGGCGGATCGAGGCTGATCTGGTGCTGGTGGGGATTGGGGCCGTGCCCAATGTGGCGCTGGCCGAGGGGGGTGGGCTGGCAATCGAGAATGGGATCGCCGTGGATCGGCATCTGGCGACGGGCGACCCCGATATCTTTGCGGCGGGGGATTGTTGCTCGTTTCCGCTGGAGATTTACGGCGGGCGGCGGGTGCGGCTGGAGAGTTGGCGCAATGCGCAGGACCAGGGGAACCTGGCGGCGCGGAATATGCTGGGCGCCGGTGAGGCAATTTCCAGCGTGCCGTGGTTTTGGTCGGATCAGTATGAGCTGACGCTGCAGATTGCGGGGCTGAGTGATGAGGGGACTACCATCATCCGGCGGGATTTGGGGGATGAGGCGAGTATTTTGTTTCATCTCGCGGCGGATGGGCGGCTGGTGGCGGCGAGCGGGCTGGGCGTGGGGAATGCCGTAGCGCGGGATATTCGATTGGCGGAGATGCTGATTGGGAAGCGGGCGCGGCCGGATGTGAAGGCGCTGGGGGATGCGGGAGTGAAGCTGAAGGGGTTGTTGGCGGCGGCTTAAGTTTAGGGGGATACCCCCTCCTAGCCTCCCCCTGATAGGGGGAGGGATCGCCCTGTGGTTGGGCCTCGATCCAGTCCGAAGAGTGGAGAGGTTCCTCCCCCTATCAGGGGGAGGCTAGGAGGGGGTAGCCGACTAAGACCGCGCATGCGGAGGCATTACCCCCACCCTGCTCGATTCTACGGACTTAGCTGACGCTAAGTCCTATCTCGCTTCCCTCCCCACAAGGGGGAGGGTGATCCCGACTGATAGCCAGGTGCGTAGTGTACCCCCTACCCCTTGCCAGCTTTTTCTTTGGCTTGGGCGATCCAGCCGCTGAAGCGTTGGAAGAGGCGGGCGAAGGTGACGAGGTCTTCTTCGGGCCAATCGCCCAAGGCTTCGGCGAAAATACCCCATTTGTAGGCGCGGATGGCGGCGGCGTGCTGCTTGCCGAGATCGGTGAGTTCGAGGCCGATGCGGCGAGCGTCGGACTGCGAGGCGACGCGGCGTACAATGCCTTTTTCCACGGCATCCGCCACGACGCGGCTGGCACGGGAGGGGTCGATATTGAGGCGCTCGGCAATGAGGCCAACCGTGGCCTCGCCGCCTTCGATGGCGCAGAGTTCGATCGCCGCCAGAATTTCAAGATCGGCGGCCTCAATATCGAGCTTGAGGTCGCGCAGGGCCATGCGGCCCATTTCGCGATGCTGCATGGAGCGGCGGATGTGGGTCATGACATGGTCGATATCCATGGTCGCCTGCGCGGCGGCGGGGCTTAGCCCTAGCCCGATGAGATGGGCAAGGTGGCTTTCGCGGGCGTCGCTCTCAGTTTTGGCCATGCTGTTCCATGCTTTTATCATATATGTGCTATTGACATATATATGACTCTAGCACAGTTTGGCGCAAATTCAACAGGTGACCGCCATGACCGCTGCAGCTCCCGTCCTCACGCACCGCCGCAAGATGGTGATCTATGTCCTGGTGCTGGTGGGCATGTTCATGGCCTCGCTCGACATGCAGATCGTGGCGACGGCGCTGCCGACCATTGCGGCGGATCTGGGCAAGCTGGAACTGTTTGGCTGGGTGGGCGCGGCTTATCTGCTGGCGACGGCGGCGGTGACGCCATTCTATGGCAAGCTCGGTGACCTGTTCGGGCGCAAGAAGGTGTTCATGGTGGCGATCGGGCTGTTCGTGATCGGCTCGCTGGCCTGCGGTTTTGCCTGGTCGATGGAAAGCCTGATCACGGCGCGCGTGTTGCAGGGGCTGGGCGGCGGCGGGCTGATGACCTCGGCTTTCGGTATCATCGCGGACCTGTTCGAGCCGCGCGAGCGGGCGAAATACCAAGGCTACAGCTCGGCGGTGTTCACCCTCTCCGGGCTGATCGGGCCGGTGGCTGGCGGAGTGATCAGCCAGGCGATCGGGTGGGAATATATCTTTTTGATCAACCTGCCGATAGGCGTTGCGGTGATTGCCGTGTTGGCTTTGGTAATGCCGAGCTTTGAGACCGGGCGGCAGCCGAGCATTGATTATCCGGGCGGCCTGCTGCTGGCAGGCGCGGTGACTGCGACGGTGTTCTGGGCCGAGGAGGCGCTGGGCGGCGGCTATGGCGGAGTGATGGTTTACCTGCTGCCGGTGATCGCGCTTGCGGCGCTTGCCGCCTTTGTACTGGTGGAAAAGCGCGCGGTGGAGCCGATTGTGCCGCTGCATGTGTTGCGCAACAGGACCATTGCGCTGGCGCTGGTGATCTCGGTAATTTCGGGCGTGGCGACGCTGGGCATGCTCAACTATTTCGCGCTGTTCCTGCAGACGGTGACCGGGCTGCCGCCGGCCTATGCGGGGCTACTGTTCCTGCCCTCCTCGGTTGGCTCGCTCGTGGCCTCCATCGGGACTGGATATATCGTGGCGCGGACGGGGCGGTATAAGCCATTTCCGGTGGCGGCGATGGCGCTGGGCATTTTGGTGATGCTGGCGTTCTCAACGGTGCATGCCGCCACGCCGATCTGGGTGATCGGGATTTTGATGTTCTTCTTCTCGTTCTCAATCGGTCTGCAGATGCAGACGCTGATGGTGGCCGTGCAGTCTTCGGCGCCGCGCCGGGATGTGGGCGCTGCGACCGGGACGCTGACGCTGGCGCGGATGATCGGGGCCTCGCTGGGGCTGGCGGCCAATGGCGGGATATTGACGGCAGGGCTGTTGCGCAGTCAGACGGGGATCTCAGCGGAGACGCTGGCCGTGATGCCGGGGACGATGAGCGAGATGACGCCAGCGGCGATTGCCACCCTGCCCGCTGCTGCGGCGCAGGAAGTGGTGGAAGTGTTCGCGACGGCCTTCGGCTCGGTGTTCTATTTCGGGGCGGGGCTGTTTGTGGTGGGGCTGATCTGTGCGCTGTTCGTGGAGAACAAGAAACTGGAGCAGCACAAGGCTGAGCCGGGGCCGCAGGCGGCTGTGGCGGAATAGGCCATTCCACCCAACGGGTCACTTCCGCGAAAGCGGGAATGACATCGTGAGTGATCGGGCGTCTGATAGATCCGTCAGGTCTCTCTGGCGCGTTCCAGGATGCGTTTGCATTCCAGCAGTTCGCGCAGGACGTCGGAGAGCTTGTCGCGGGATTCGCGGTCGAGGGCGGGGCTCGCGTGCATGACGGCTTCTTCGATTTCGGCTTCGTCGCCGGCCTCTTCGGCCATTTCGATCAGGGGGAGCAGCTCTTCGACGGGGCGGCCTTCGCCCACGGCGATGACGTAGCGGCTGCCCTGGTCCTTGAGGATGCGCTGCACGCCCTTGATAGTGAAGCCCTGATCATAGAGCAGGTGACGGATGCCGCGGAGCAGGAGCACGTCTTCGGGACGGTAATAGCGGCGGCCGCCGCCGCGCTTCAGCGGCTTGATGGTCGCAAAGCGGGTTTCCCAGAAGCGCAGGACATGCTGTGGCAGGTCGAGCTCTTCGGCTGCTTCAGAGATGGTCCGGAATGCGTCTGGTGACTTATCCACGGTGGGCCATAGACTCGCTGAAATGCCTTATTTTCCAGCGCTGACCATAGACTTGTTGATTTTGGACTTCAACACGTTGCTGGGTTTGAACACAAGAACCTGTCGCGGAAGGATCGGAACCTCCTCGCCAGTCTTGGGGTTGCGGCCGATCCGCTCGTTTTTGGAGCGCACCTGAAACGAGCCGAAAGATGACAATTTGACATTGGCGCCCGTGATCAGGGCATCGCCGATCAGCTCGAGCACGCGCTCCACCAGCTCGGCCGACTCGGTTCGAGAAAGCCCAACGCTGCCGTAAACCGCTTCGGCCAGATCCGCACGTGTTACCGTCTTCTGCGTCATTCGCACCCCCGTGTTGCCAACAGGGCCAAATCCCCAGGCCGGGACGGCCAATGGCGTCCCTGATACACTTGTTCCAGCACCGCTCATCGAGAGCCGTGCCACACTGCGGGATCCTTCCCTACGCCCCAGCGCTTCCTGCCAATCCATTACGGGGCAGATTTCTGCGCGAGGTTTCCTCCGACGGCAAGGACACTAACGCCTTGAAACGGTTGAGGTCAATGCGCCCTTGGCGGTTACCAGCGAATAAGGGAGGCGCCCCAGGTGAAACCGCCGCCCATGGCTTCGAGCATGACCAGATCGCCCTGCTTGATGCGGCCATCGGCCACCGCAGCGCTGAGCGCCAGCGGCACGGAGGCCGCCGAGGTATTGGCGTGGCGATCGACCGTGACGACGACCTTCTCGGGCGGCAGGCCCAGCTTGGCCCCTGCCCCATCGATAATACGGCGATTGGCCTGATGGGGCACGAACCAGTCGAGATCGGCGACGGTGTAGCCGGTTTTCTCGAGGGTCGCGTAGACCACGTCGGTGATCTTGCCAACGGCGTGGCGGAAGACTTCAGGGCCCTGCATGTGGACGTGGCCGGTGGTGCCGGTGGAGGACGGGCCGCCATCGACATAGAGCTTGTCCCAATGATGGCCATCGGAGCGCAGTGCCGAGGCGAGCACGCCGCGTTCAGGCGCATCGTCGTCCAGTTCGACACGTTCCATGATGGCCGCGCCCGCGCCGTCGCCGAACAGCACGCAGGTGGTGCGGTCGGTCCAATCGAGAAGGCGCGAGAAGGTCTCGGCGCCAATGACCAGCGCCCGATTGGCCAGGCCATTCTTGAGGTAGCTATCGGCAGTGGCCACGGCATAGACAAAGCCCGAGCACACGGCCTGGATATCGAAGGCCATGCCGTGATGCATGCCCAGCTTCATCTGCACCAGAGTGGCAGCGGCCGGGAAGGTATAATCGGGCGTGGTGGTGGCGACGATGATCAGATCGATATCGTCGGGGGTAACGCCGGCATTGGCCATGGCCTGGCGGGCAGCCTCGACCGCAAGATCAGAGGTGAACTGACCTTCGGCCGCGATATGGCGCTCCTTGATGCCGACACGCTGTTGAATCCACTCATCGGACGTGTCGACCATGGTGGCCAACTCGGCATTGGTGAGGATTCGCTCAGGAAGATACCCGCCGACACCGCGGATGATGGAACGCGTCTTGGTCACGCCGGTTTTGCCTCAGATTCGGTCACATCTGCGGCTGGGGCCGCATGGACGGGAAAGCGCTTCATGGTTTCGCCGATCTTGTCGATCAGGTGGCTGCGCGCCATTTCATAGGACAGGCCCAGGGCACTCTTATAACCGATTTCGTCGGTGCCGCCGTGGGATTTAATGACAATGCCATTCAAACCCATGAACACACCGCCATTGACGGTGCGCGGGTCCATCTTACGGCGCAGGGCATTGAGCGCCGACATGGCGAAGAAAGCGCCGATGCGGCTCATCAGATTGGATTTGAGGGCGCTGCGCAGATAGGAGCTGACCTGGCGGGCAGTGCCCTCGGCGGTCTTGAGGGCGACATTGCCGACAAAGCCCTCGGTGACGACAACGTCCACCGTGCCCTTGCCAATATCGTCGCCTTCGACAAAGCCTTGATAGATGAAGCCGGCGCCGCTGGCCTGGGCCAGGATCTTGCCGGCATCCTTGATCGAATCGAGGCCCTTGACCTCTTCGGTGCCGACATTGAGCAGGCCCACAGTGGGTTGCTCGCTATCGAACAGGCAGCGGGCGAGCGCGGAGCCGAGAATCGCGTAATCGACCAATTGCTGGGCATCGGCGCCAATGGTGGCACCCATATCGAGCACGACGATGTCGCTGCGCAGAGTGGGCCAGATGGCGGCGATGCCGGGGCGAGAGATGCCTTCCATGGGGCGCAGGCAGAAGGTGGCCATGGCCATCAGCGCGCCGGTATTGCCGCCGGAAACGGCCACATCGGCCTCGCCATCCTTGACGGACTGAATGGCCATCCACATGGAGGAGGTGCCGCGGCCCTTGCGCAGAGCCTGGCTGGGCTTTTCGTCGCCGGCGATGACGACATCGCTATGGCGCACGATCGAGACAGGCTTGAGGGCCGGAAACTCTTCGAGCAGAGGAGCAATCTGCTCCTGCCGCCCATGGAAGATGAATTTGGTGTTCTTGCGCTCGCGCAGCGCCAGATAGGCCCCGTGGATCACCGCCCGTGGCGCGTTGTCCCCGCCCATGGCGTCCACTGAGATTGTAATCGTGTCGGTCATATTTGCCCGTAAGTCGACCCCGCAAGGGGCAGTGCCGCAACATATCCCATCACAGGGAGGGTGCAAGCCCAGCCAAGTGATCCGGCGGGCTTGATGAGGTGAGAAAGGGGCTTCCCTATGGCCGGATCATGCCTTTTCAGGCCCCGGCTTGAGCTTTTTGAGCCCGGCAAAGGGGCCGGTATCGGTTTCGTCGGGCAGAACGCCCAAGGCATCGAGGCTTTCCCCCGGCAGGCGCGGATAGGGATCGATGCCCAAAGCCAGCGTTTCGATCAGCAAGGGGCTGAGATCGACTTCGGGTCCATCGATGTGATCGGGAAAATCCTCATCGTCCAGATCGACGAAAACCTCGGAGCCGGGCGTGGGCTTATGGCTCTGGGCTTCCGGCAGGAAAACCCGATCGATGGGTTCATCGACCTCCTGAGTGACCGATTCGAAGGTGATAACGGAGGGTTGTACGATTCGCGCCCTTAGCCGGCCCTGGGCGCGCAGGCCGCCGCGCAGGGGCACGACGGTGAGTTCGGCGTAGAAGGCTTCGACGGCGGTGAGCTTGAGCAAGGCGGCCAATGCCTCGCGGGTCGCAGCATCGGGCGCGACCTTGATGGCGCGGCCGGTGGCGGGAAGCCGGTCGATGCGGACAATGGCGTCGAGCAAGGGCGTTTCCTTATGGGTCATGCAGCGGCCTCGAACCGGACGGCGCCGGCCATGATGGATTCGGCGGACTGAGCGGCAAGAGCATCGTCCTGCACAAACAGATAGGCGGCCAGCGCCTGAACATGGGCGCCGGATGCCCCGTCATATATATTGCGCGACAGCACGGCCTCAAGGGCGGCCGCATCGCGGCGATCCATGGCCTCGGTAAGGGCTGCGAGCAGCCCGAAAAAGATATTGCCCATTTTCTGGATTTTCTTGGGGACACCGATATCGCCCACGCCCATTTCGCGCAGGGAACGGTCCATATCCTTGAAGAACAGGTCGAACACAGCCTGGCTGAACGCTTTCTGACCACCCTGCTCTGCCCGCAGACGGCGGAACAATAGCGCCATATGCAGGCTGATCATGTCGAAACGACCGGTGACGGTATCGGGCACCTGCCAATCGGCATAGAAGAAAGGCTGCCGGGATTGCGCCACAATGGCGTTATAGACGGCGTAAACCGGCTCGGTGGCAGTGTTCTTGCGAAAGAGTGACAAGATCATGGGATTGCGCTCAATGGCTCGATCGTTTTAACAAGACACCCTGCCCGCCCAATGCCAGCTTGCCAGACCGACATGTTGGCGGCTACACATTCCGGCGGCCAGAGCGGGCCAAAGCCTTGTCGTCGTGCCTATAGTCGAGAGCCATCGGGGAAGTCAAATTCATGCCTCTGCGTACCGTTTCAGGTTCCATTGCCGCCGTCGCAGCGATTGCCGTCGTGCTGGCGGGTTGCAGCAGCAGCGGCACCCAACTGATCAGCCAGCGTACCCAGGGCTATGAAATCTCCGAAGCCGCGATGGCACAGATTCGCCCCGGCCAGAGCCAGGAACTGGTGACCATCGTGCTGGGCTCGCCGCAATCGACCAATACGTTTGGCGACCAATCGGCCTATTACTATGTCGAGACCAAGGTGCAGCAGACCGCGTTCGGGATGACCTCGATCAAGTCGCGCACGGTGCTGGCGATCTATTTCGACAAGAACAAGAAGGTTATCGACAAGGCGGTGTACACGGCTGCCGATGGCAAGACCGTGACGGTGGAAAGCCGCCGCACCCCTTCGTTTGGCGAGGACCGCACGTTTATCCAGCAGATTTTGCAGTCGTTCGGCGGGTAAGCCCAAACGACGATGTATTGAAAAAGCCCCGGTTTTGCCGGGGCTTTTTTGTTTTTTGTGAAGTGCGTTCAAAACGCGGTGTCATTCCCGCGAAAGCGGGAACCTCAGTTTTATTGCCGGCACTCCGGAACGGAGGTCCCCGCTTTCGCGGGGATGACATTGTGGGTGGGGCAACAGCTGCGGAATTCACCGAGGTGGTGGTCTGCGCCACTACCGCTTACTTGGTTTCGTTCAGGTCCGCCCCGGCTTCACGGGCGATGGCGTCCAGGGCGGCGTTGACCATACCGGTGGCGTCGTCTTCGTAGAAGGCCTTGGCCACGTCGATATATTCGGTGATGACGACGCGGGGCGGAATGTCCTTGCGGCGCAGCAGTTCGAAAGCAGCAGCGCGCAGGATGGCTCGCAGAGTGGCGTCGACACGCTCGACGGGCCAGCCATCGGCCAGGGCGCGATCGACGGCGGGGTCGATAGCCAGCTGGTGCTTGGTGACGCCAGAGACGATCTGGCGGAAGAAGTCAGCATCGGCGGGCAGATATTGCTCGCCTTCGATCTCGCGGCCGAGGTGGAAGCTGCCGAACTGGGCCAGCGTGTCTTCGAGCGTCGCCCGGCCGACATCCATCTGGTAAAGCGCCTGGACGGCGGCAAGGCGGGCAGCGCCACGCTGGTTGGCGGGGCGTTCGGATTGCGGGTCGCGTTTGGGAGCATCGGCCATTTAAGCGTTCAGCCGGATTTTGAGGGCGGCCATGGCCAGAGCCGCGCGGGCAGCGCCGCCGCCCTTGTCCTGCTCGGAAACGCGGGCGCGGGCCCAGGCCTGAGCCTCGTTTTCGACGGTGAGAATGCCATTGCCCAGCGGCAGGGCATCGACCACCGAAATCTCCATCAGCGCGCGGGCGCTTTCGTTGGAGACGATCTCGTAATGGGTGGTTTCGCCGCGGATAACGGTGCCCAGGGCGATAAAGCCGTCATAGTCGCCCGCTTCCATGGCCATGGAAATGGCAGCGGGGATTTCGAGGGCGCCGGGGACGGTCACCACGTCGAAGGTGGCGCCGGCAGCTTCAAGAGCGGCGGAAGCACCGGCCAGGAGTTCGTCAGCCAGCTCGACATAATAGCGGGCCTCGACGATGAGGAAGTGCTGGCCATCGGCGGAGCCGGGCTCGATGGGGAAGTTGGCGCCGTGAGAGGCCATGGGGCAGTCCTTATTTGCGGAAGTCGCCAAGCGTTTCAAATAGGCGCGCGGCATAGCGCGCCATGGGGTCGATCTCGATATTGACGCTGTCGCCAACCCCATAATCGCCCCAGGAGGTAACTTCAACCGTATAGGGGATCAAATGGACCGAGAAGCGGTTGCCTTCGACATCATTGACGGTGAGCGAAGTGCCATTGAGAGCCACGCTGCCCTTTTTGGCGATGAAGGGGGCAACGGCATCGGAAACGGCGAACGTATAGGTGATCTGCTCGCCGGTTTCTTTCTTATCGACGATTTCGGCCATGCCATCGATATGGCCGGAAACGATGTGTCCGCCCAGCTCGTCGCCGATCTTGAGGGAACGTTCGAGGTTTACCCGGCGGCCGGCCTGCCATTTGCCGACCTGGGTGACAGCGAGAGTCTCCAGCGCGGCGAAAACTTCGAACCAGTTCTGGCCGTTCTCATTGCCCTTATCGGTGACTGTGAGGCAGATGCCGTCATTCGTGATGGAGGCGCCCATATCAATGGAGGCTGCGTCATAGACCGTGCCGATGCGTAGCACGCGGCCGTCATTGCGATCTTCGACCTTGAGCAATTTGCCGACGTCGGTAACGATACCGGTGAACATGGGCAATCCTATATGTGAGTTGGCAGCACCATATAGCGAGGCAGAGGCGCCTGCGACTACTGAGAAATGGTTGAACGCCGTTCGAAGATGGTGAGCAGATCGTCGCCCAGTTGTTGACGGTCGATTTCGACGAGGTCGGCCGCTTCGAGCCGATCGGCCAGCGGGCCGCCGGAACTGGCGGGCAGACCGCCCTTGCCGATGGTCACCGGACTGGTCAAAAGGGCGAAACGGTCGATCAGCCCGGCGTCGAGCAGGGCCGCGGTGAGGCGGGCGCCAGGTTCGACCAGCAGGTTTTGGATGCCTTTGCCGGCGAGAGCAGTAAGCGCCAGGGCGAGGTCCGGGCGGCCCTTTTTGCCTTCGACGCGGATGACCTCGACGGACGGTGGCGCGTCCACCGGCGAGTCGGTTTCTGCAATGATTGCAAGGCGATGCGCGGAGAAGCGATCAACCAGATTCACCTTGCGATCGATCCCTTTGGCGCCAGCCAGGATGACGCGAAGCGGGCTGCGATTTTCGAGGCCCGGCAGGCGGACGGTGAGTTGGGGATCGTCGAGGCGCGCGGTGGAGGCGCCGATGAGAATGGCTTCGGAGCGCGCGCGCTGCAGATGCGTCCAGTCGCGGGCGGCCTCGCCGGTGATGGCGACATTGCCCTGGCCTTTGCGGCCAATCATGCCATCGGCAGAGACGGCGAGCTTGGCGGTGACGAAGGGGCGCCCAGCCCCGTGGCGCATGGCATGGCCGGCATGCAAGGCGCGGGAAGGTGCGTGATCGGCCAGGATGACTTCGATTCCGGCCGATTCGAGGCGGCGGATGCTCTCGCCGGCCGTGCGCGGATCGGGATCGCCAGTGCCGATAACGACGCGCAGTACGCCGGAGCGGATCACCGCATCGACGCAAGGCGGGGTGCGGCCCCAATGGTGGCAGGGCTCAAGCGTGACATAGAGGGTGCGGCCCGAGGCTTCAAAGCCAGCGGCCTCCAGCGCCTGCGACTCGGCGTGAGGGCGGCCGCCCTTGGCGGTGACGGCGCGGGAAATCAGCGTCTGGTTGACCGGATCGACGACGAGTGCGGCGACGGTGGGATTGTCAGCGGTGGTGCCGAGATAGGGCAAGGCATGGCGGACGGCGGCATCAAGCCAGCGGATATCCTCGGGGCTGGGCCCGCTCAATCGTCCTGATCCTGCACAATGCCCTTGCCGGAGGCGAGTTCGGTGAGGAAGGAACGGAAATCGTCGGCGGCGGAGAAGTTTTTATAAACCGAGGCGAAGCGAACGAAGGCTACATCATCGAGACCCTTGAGGCCTTCCATGACATATTCCCCGATCTGGTCGGAGGTGACTTCGACTTCGCCCAGGCTTTCGAGCTGGCGGACAATGCCGGAGATCATTCGTTCGGTGCGGTCTGGATCGACCGAGCGCTTGCGCAGGGCGGTATAGACCGAACGCGAGAGCTTTTCGCGGTCGAAGGGGACTTTGCGGCCCGATTTCTTGACCACGGTCAGATCGCGCAGTTGCACGCGCTCGAAGGTGGTGAAGCGGCCGCCGCAGCCATTGCAGACGCGGCGGCGCCGGATGGCACCGGAATCCTCGGTGGGACGGCTGTCCTTGACCTGCGTATCGTCGTTGCCGCAATAAGGACAGCGCATCCTCAGCCCTTACGTTGTGTGATCATTTGGGCCATGACGGCCTGCAAATGGCGCGTTTCTGCGCTTCCGGTGCTCACGTGCTGAAAGCACGCTCCGCTCCGGTTCTCAAAACCCGCCATTTTCGTCTCATCCTGGCCCAACTGCTGCACACAACTAGTTTGCGTAGATCGGGAAGCGCGCGGTGAGCGCCTTGACCTTGTCGCGTACGGCGGCCTCGACCTGGGCATTGCCCTCATCGGAATTGGCCTCGCGCAGACCATCGAGCACTTCAACGATCAGGCTGCCGATTTCCTGGAATTCGGCGACGCCGAAGCCACGGGTGGTGCCGGCTGGCGTGCCCAGACGAATACCCGAGGTAACGAAGGGCTTTTCCGGGTCGAAGGGAATGCCGTTTTTGTTGCAGGTGATGAAAGCACGGCCGAGGCCCTGCTCCGCACGCTTGCCGGTGGCATTCTTCTTGCGCAGGTCGACCAGCATCAAATGGTTATCGGTGCCGCCGGAGACGACATCGAGGCCATGCGACTTGAGCGTTTCGGCCAAAGCGCGGGCATTATCGACGACCTGACGGGCGTAAGCTTTGAATTCGGGCTGCAGTGCTTCCTTGAAGGCGACTGCCTTGGCGGCGATCACATGCATCAGGGGGCCGCCCTGCAGGCCCGGGAACACCGCCGAATTGATCTTTTTGGCGATATCCTCGTCATTGGAGAGGATCATGCCGCCGCGTGGGCCGCGCAGGGATTTATGCGTGGTGGTGGTGGTGACATGGGCATGGGGCACGGGCGAAGGATGCACGCCACCGGCAACCAGACCCGCAATGTGGGCCATGTCGACCATGAGATAGGCGCCAACAGAATCGGCGATCTGGCGGAAACGGGCCCAATCCCAAACGCGGGAATAGGCGGTGCCGCCTGCCAGAATCAGCTTGGGCTTGTGCTCATGAGCAAGCCGTTCGACTTCATCCATATCGAGCAAGTGATCGTCGCGGCGCACGCCATAGGAGACGACGTTGAACCACTTGCCGGACATATTGACGGGCGAGCCATGGGTGAGGTGACCACCCGAGTTCAGATCGAGGCCCATAAAGGTGTCGCCCGGCTGCAGCAGCGCGAGGAACACGGCCTGGTTCATCTGCGAACCCGAATTGGGCTGCACATTGGCGAAAGCGGCACCGAACAGCTGCTTGGCGCGCTCAATGGCCAGAGTTTCGGCCACGTCGACGAACTGGCAACCACCGTAGTAGCGCTTGCCGGGATAGCCTTCCGCATACTTGTTGGTCATGATCGAACCCTGGGCTTCGAGCACGGCGCGGGAGACGATGTTCTCGGACGCGATCAGCTCGATTTCGTGCTGCTGGCGGCCCAGTTCGTCATTGATGGCGCCCGCAATCTCGGGATCGATCTCGGCAAGATTGGCGGAAAAGAACTTCGGAAAGAGCGGAAGAGAGGTCGCAGCGCTCATGGGCTTAACTCCAGGGCGATCCCAACATGTGGTGTCGGAAGGATGATATGGGCGCAGCCTCTAGCACGAACCGCCGGTTCAATCCATGCATTGTGAAGGGTATTTCGTTCCTTAACGCAACCTATGCGCAAGCTTCCGCATTTAGCGGTGAGGCCGGGCTAATCTAGCGGCGGGGCGGTATGGAGAACTTGAAAATGAACGTCAATTTTGGAAAGATCGCAGCAACCATCGTTGCCGGCGCCGTTGTTCTGACAACCGCAATGCCGGCCTCTGCCCAAGGCTGGATTCAAAAAGGCGGTAATTGGTCGCAGCGCGATCGGGTAATCATGAGCTATTGCGACCGCAACCCAAGGGACCGCGACTGCCGCGGGTATTATGGAGGCGGCTGGAGGGACCACGATTACGATACCTTCTATCGCAGTCGCCGCAACTCACTGGACGGCATCGCCGCCGGCCTGTTCGGCTTTGGCTTCGGGGCGCTGCTAGGCGGCGCGATCGCCAACCAGAACAACAACAACAATTATGGCGGCCAGCCGGTATATGGCGGTGGATCGTACCGGGCCCACGTGCAGGCGTGTTATGCGCGCTATCGCTCGTATGACGAGCAGACCAATACGTTCATGGGTTATGACGGCATTCGTCGACAGTGCCAGCTTTAATTGCGTAAGGGCTAGAACAACCGCTTTTCTGGCGCCGGGGCTTCGGTTTGGAGCTTCCGGCGCAATTTGGCGAGGGCGAGTTGTTGCATCTGATGGCGAGTTGCCGATACGGGGGTAATCACCACCACTTCGGTGCCACTCGTGCTATCGATGGCCGCGACGCGCATTTGCTGGCCGAGCTGGACGAATTCAAACAGAACTTCACCTTGCGGCATGGGCACGGCCCCTAGTTTGCCGGTGAAGCTTGCCCGATTCCTGTAGAAACGAAAACGCCCTCCAGATGGAGGGCGTTTTGCGTTGGGTGAGACCTGGACTTTAGGCGTCGAAGGTGACTTTGCCCTGGGCGTCGAATTCGTAAACGTCGTCGCGGAAGCTGACGGTGCCCTGCTTGTTGGCCCAGGCAGTGATGTAGGTGGTGTGCAGCGGCACGCGGGCCTTGCACTCGACATCGAGGCGCTGCAGGGATTCGAAGGTCATGTCGACCTTGTTCTGATCCCAATCGCCATTGTCGCGCAGCAGCCAGTTGACCAGTTGGTTGACACCCTCGACGCGCACACAGCCTGAAGAATGGAAGCGGGCGTTTTCGCCGAACAGCGCCTTGGAGGGGGTGTCGTGCAGGTAGCAATCGTAGGGATTGTAGAAGTTGATCTTGCAATGGCCCATGGAATTGGCCGCGCCCGGTTCCTGGCGGTACATGTAATTGACCGCGTTGCCGATATTGGTCCAATCGATGGTGGAGGGCGAAATTTCGTTGCCGCTGCCGTCGTAGATATGGATGTTCTGTTCGGCCAGGTAGTTCGGATTTTCCTGCATGTATTTGGTCAGGTCGCGCTCGACCAGTGACTTGGGCACATGCCAATAGGGATTGAAATTGATCTGGCTGACCTTGCTGGCCATTATCGGGGTGGCGCGATCGACGCGGCCGACAACGGCAGTGTGGCGCTGCTCGACCATGCCGCCGGCGACGGCTTCGATGGTGGCGGCCGGAATATTGACCACGACATAGCGTTCGCTGAGGTTCGCCGCCATGGTCTGGACGCGCTGAGCGTTCAGATAGAGCTGGTTGAGGCGGGTCTGGGCCGGCACCGATAGTGCATACCAAGTGGCTTCATCGACCTCGCCATTGACGACCAGGCCATGGCGGGCCTGGAAAGCACGAATGCCAGCATCGGCGGGAGCGTCGATCATATCGCTGACGCTTTCGACCATTGCCATATCGCCTGAGGAAATCAGGCGGCGCTTGAGCGCGATGGCGGCCTTGCGCGATTCACCCAGCTTGAGGCCATATGCTTCCTGCGGGGTTTCTTCCCAGCCGCCGGCAGCGACGAAGGGCTCGTATTGGGAAATCGCCAGTTGCAGATTGTAAGCCGTGTCGTAGGACAGGATCGGCTCATTGGTGGCAATCAACGCCTGGGCGGCGGCCGTATTGCCGTTCTGATCAACATTGCGCAGGACACGGTTGCGATCGAACATATCCCAGAAGGAATCCTGGGCCCGCACCACTGAAGGCATGGCCAGGGCAGCACCGCTCACAGCCATGGATTGAAGAAGAGAACGACGATTCAATCGCATCAAGTCACCCGAAATATTCAGCCCGCCGCATCAAAGCGGCTTTTACCATCGCGTCCCGCCCGTCACAACGCAGTCAAGCGAGTGTGAACCTTTGGACTTCGTATACCAAGAATAGGCGGGAAATGGTTTCAAACCACGTAACAACGGCAAATGATGGTCATTTGCGGCTGAAATAAGAAACGCCAGCACTGAGGCTGGCGTTTGCTTGGTGATGTGGCAGGAGGGCAACAACCACCCTGCCCCGCAGTTTGGTCGATATCAGAGCTTATAGAGGATCTGATCGACCCAGAAGCGCTCGAGACGGGCCAGCGCCTTGTTGAGGCCGTCGAATTCGTCATCGCCCAGGCCACCAACCTTGTCGATCGACTTGAGGTGACGGTCATAAAGCTCGTCGATGACTTCGGCCACTTCCTCGCCCTTGGGGGTCAGCTTAATGCGGACCGAACGGCGGTCGGAACGGGAGCGTTCCTGGAAGATATAACCGGTCTCGACCAGTTTCTTGAGATTATACGAGACATTGGAACCCAGATAATAGCCCCGCGACCGCAGTTCGCCAGCTGTCAACTCGGCATCGCCGATATTGAACATCAACAGCGCCTGAACGGGATTGATGTCATCCCAGCCCATGCGGTCGAACTCATCCTTGATGAGATCGAGCAGGCGGCGGTGCAGACGTTCGACGCGCGAAACAGCTTCGAGATAAAGCGGCTTCAGGCTCTGGGGACGGTCCGGGGACATAGCCTCGGCTGCGTTGGATTTGATCGCCATTTGTGCCTCACTGTTCATCAGTTCGTGCGATTTTTCGCATCTCATGAGGCCAAACTACGGCGCCCCGACTAAGATCGCCCTAAGCCACACGCTTAAAACTATCTTACTGGAATACAATGAGAATTTGGCTTAATTCTTCGTATCACCTGGTGATAAAATTGTAACCTTACCGAGGTGTGACGGGCGCGGGAGAGCTTGGCCACCCACGCCCGCACCAGCTAGGCCGGATTGAAGAACGGCCGGGCGAAAGCGAGCTTGAGCAGTAGCATGCCGGCTACGGCAACAGCCTGCCCCAGCACCAGAAATAGACCCAACTGTCCCATCTGGCTGGCATAGAGCGCGGCGAGCGCGACGCTGCCGGCGACCCATAGGGCATCCCCTGCGACATGGGTGGCGAGGATGGCAGGCGTTAGCCGCTGGACACGGGCTGTCATTAAATTGAACGCGGCCCAAGGGAGCAGGATGACGCCGAGAGCGATGAGAAGAGCCGGGGGCAAGGTCCAGCCGATGAGCGCCGTGAGGGGTGCCGCGGCAGCGATAAGGACAGCTCCGAGGACGAGGCAGGCGGCGGTGTCTGCGAGGTAGACCAAGCGGGGGTGAAGGTTAAGATCAGGCATTGGATGTCTCCTTGTCGGTGTGTTCGATGGACATGAGACTGGCGAATGGACGTAATGCTCTCAATTACCTCACAGGTAATGGAATTGCGGCGCTATCCTGGGCCATAAGGAAGAGGACAGGAGAGCGCGGCATGATCGGGCAGATGTTGCGGGATTGGCGAGGCTTGCGCGGCATGAGCCAGATGGAGCTGGCGCTGAACGCTGAAGTATCATCGCGGCACATCTCGTTTCTGGAATCGGAACGCGCCAAGCCTAGCGCCGAGATGGTGTTGCGGCTGGCGGAGGCGCTGGCCATGCCGCTGCGGGAACGCAATGCACTATTGGTTGCCGCCGGCTTTGCTCCGCAATATGGCGAGAGCGACTGGCAGGGCGAGCAGATGGCCGAAGTGCGGCAGGCGGCGGGGATGATCCTTGCGGCGCATGCGCCCAATCCGGCGCTGGTGCTGGATGCCGCCTTTACGATTCTGGATGCCA
The DNA here is from genome assembly GCF_044987315.1 of Devosia sp. ZW T5_3. Taxonomy (NCBI): domain Bacteria; kingdom Pseudomonadati; phylum Pseudomonadota; class Alphaproteobacteria; order Hyphomicrobiales; family Devosiaceae; genus Devosia; species Devosia sp. ZW T5_3. The sequence goes on along the minus strand of NZ_JBJDRE010000018.1, from coordinate 37,326 downwards.
ATGCGGCGGGGCTAGCGCTGACGGGTGGCGAGCGGGACACTTTGGGCCGGGTCAATCTGGTCGATCTGGTGTTTACCCCCGGGCCGCTGCGCGAGAGCATCGTCAATTGGCAGGAAGTGGCGGGTTACCTGCTGCACCGGATGCGAGAGGGCGTGCGCTTGCGCGGGCCGCATTCGGGCATGGCCAAGGTGTTGCGGCGGGCGCGGCAGCAGCCGGGCGTGGATGGGCTGGTGCAAGTGCATGGCGGGATGGGGACGGTGTTGCTGCCGGTGGTGATCAACGCCGGTGGGATCACGGCACGGTGGTTTACGACCGTCACCACCTTTGGCGCGCCGCAGGACGCGCTGGCTGAGGAAATCACCATCGAGCAATTCCACCCAGCCTGAGGCTTAGCCCCTGCACTCAGGTGAGTTCCTCGGCGAGGCCGATGAGGAGCCCTTCGGGCCCGCGGATGTAGCAGAGGCGATACACGTTCTCATACTGGACGACGTCGCCGACGAGCTGCGCGCCGCGATTGCGAAGTCTTTCCACCGTCTCGTCGATGTCGGTCACAGTGAACATGGCGCGGAGATAGCCAAGGGCATTGACCGGGGCGGTGCGGTGATCGGCGATGACAGCGGGCCTGATGAAGCGGGACAGCTCTAGCCGGCTATGGCCATCTGGCGTGCGCATCATGGCCACTTCGACCTGCTGGTCGCCCAATCCGGTGACACGTCCGGCCCATTCGCCTTCGATCGTGCCGCGCCCTTCAAGCTCCAGGCCGAGTTCGCGGAAGAACTCAACGGTTGTTTCTAGGTCTTCGACAACGATGCCTACATTGTCCATCCGTTTGAGTGCCATGTGTCCAATCTCCAAGCGGTTGATCGAGGGCTAGTCCGTGGCGCGAGCGCGGCGCATGCGCAGCCGCAGGAAGAAGATGATGAGGATGGAGGCGACCAAGACCAGCCGGATGGCAAAGCCGAAGGCGGTCATCTGCACATCGGAATTGCCGGCCAGATAGAGGGCGAGTTCGACCCCGGTAGCGCCAACGAGCAGGACGGCGCCCCAGCTGGCCCTGATCCACAGCCCGACCGCTGCGAAGAGGCGCGCCAGGCAGAAAATGGCCAGATAGATGAAGCCCGCCGTGCCTAAGGTGGTCAGGGGGCTGGTAGCGCCAGTATTGACGCCGAGCAGGCGCGCCGCATCATTGAGCCCGAGCAGCAGGCTGATAATGGCGACGATGCGGATGTAGATGCCGATGGCGGGGGCGTTGAAATCCATGGCGGGTTTCTACCCCTTGAAGCCAGATGCGACAAGCCGGACCTTGGAGCGGCCCCCTGCCTTTGATACATGAAGCCCAACCAAGGAGCAGACGATGGCCGAGCACTGGAACAAGCACGACATGGACTTCCTGGGCGGCCGCCGGTTGCGACGCAGCCGCCGGACCGATTGGAGCCGATCCATGGTGCGCGAGACCGTGTTGACGCCGGCCGATCTGATCTGGCCATTGTTTGTCATCGAAGGGCAGAATGAGAAGACACAGATCAAGTCCATGCCGGGCGTGGAGCGGCTGAGTGTCGACCTGTGCGTTGAGGCGGCGCGGGCGGCACGTGACGCGGGGATTCCGGCGCTGGCGCTGTTTCCCAATACGCCGGACCATTTGCGCAGCGAGAATGCGGCGGAAGCCTATAACCCCGACAATCTGATGTGCCGGGCGCTGAGCGCCATCAAGAGTGCGGTGCCCGATATCGGGCTGATCACCGATGTGGCGTTGGATGAGTACTCGAGCGACGGCCAGGACGGCTTGGTGCGCGACGGAGAAATCCTCAACGACGAGACCATCACCGTGATGGCGCGCTCCGCCATCGTGCAGGCCAAGGCGGGAGCGGACATCATTGCGCCATCGGACATGATGGATGGGCGCGTGGGGGCGATCCGCGAAGTGCTGGATGGCGAAGGGTTCGACCAGGTCCAGATCATGTCGTATGCGGCCAAATATGCCTCGTGCTTTTACGGGCCATTCCGCGAAGCGGTGGGCTCCGGCAGCCGGTTGCGGGGCGACAAGCGGACCTACCAGATGGATTTCGCCAATTCCGACGAGGCGCTGCGGGAAATCGCTGCGGATATCGAGGAAGGCGCCGACAGCATCATGGTCAAGCCTGGCCTGCCCTATCTGGATATCGTGCGGCGGGCCAAGGACAATTTCAATGTGCCGATCTACGCGTACCAGGTGAGCGGGGAATACGCGATGATCGAGTTCGCGGCGGCAGCGGGTGCACTGGACCGGACGCGGGCCATTCATGAGAGCCTGCATGCGTTCAAGCGGGCTGGGGCGAATGGGGTGTTGACGTATTTCGCGCTGGAAGTGGCGCGAGAATTGGGGCGCTGACCCCCCAGGCACATTTTAGTGGCTTGGCCTCTTGCAGAGGGGCAAGGTCATAACAATGTTTCGGTCATGAACCAGACCCAGACTGCCCGCCCCCTGTTGCCCGACCCGGAAACTGCGCCCGAGCTGTTTGACGGTGTGCTGACGCGCCGTGCCCTGGCATTCGTCATCGATCTGGCGATCATGGGCATGTTGATGCTGATGTTTGGCCTCGTCGGGCTGGTAGCCGGGTTTCTGACCTTCGGGCTGGCCTGGCTGGCGCTGGTTTTTCTCGTGCCGGCAACGGTGCTGTTTTACTATGGCGTGACGCTGGGCTCGAATAGCCGGGCGACGCTGGGCATGCGGATGATGGACCTGGTGCTAACTCCGACCCGTGGGCAGCCGCTTGATGGTTGGATGGCGATTATCCATGCGGGCCTGTTCTGGGTCACGTTCTGGATTTCCTGGCCCGTTTCGCTGCTGTTCGCACTGTTCACCCCGCGCCGGCAGATGATTCATGATTTGATCGTGGGCACACTGATGGTCCGCCGCTCGCCGATGACCCGGCATTGGCGCGCTTACAATGGGCGGAGCCAACAGGCGTATTGAGCGTTGCTTGGGGTAGAGCAGAGGTTTACACTCTGCTGATTGCACTCAAGGGTCATGGATGACCGACCACACGCCTGAAACCACCCAGTTGTTTTTGACAGCCGCGATGCCGTGCCCGTATTTGCCGGGCAAGCAGGAGCGCAAGCTGTTCACGCACCTGACCGGGCGACGGGCTTCGGCGCTGCATCACCTACTGAGCGAAAACGGCTTCCGCCGCAGCCAGAACCTGATTTATCGGCCGGCATGCGAAGGCTGCAATGCCTGCCAATCGGTGCGGATCGTGGCAGGGGAATTTGAAGCGTCGTCGCGCTTCCGCCGGGTGCTGCGCAATAATAACGACATTGCCATAGATGTGCGACCGACTACGGCGACCAGTGAACAATACGATCTGTTCAAACGCTATCTTGAGTCACGCCATGCCGGCGGCGGCATGAACCAGATGAGTTTCGTCGACTATGAATATATGGTCGAGGATACGCCGGTGCAGTCCGTGCTGGTCGAATATCGGCTGCGCGACCATCCGGACCAGCCACTGATCGCAGTGGCGCTGACCGACGTGATGCCCGATGGGCTATCCATGGTCTATAGTTTCTACGATCCCGATCTGGCGCATCGCAGCCTTGGGACATTTCTCATTCTCGACCATATCGCGCAGGTCCGTTCGGCGGGGCTGAGCTATGTCTATCTGGGCTATTGGGTGAAGGATTCTCCCAAAATGGCCTATAAGGCGCAGTATCGGCCGCTCGAAGTGCAACGCGGCACACTGGGCTGGTGCCCGCTCGAGTAGTTTGACCGGCGCCTTGTTTGGGCCATAAGGCTCGGCGAGACGGCGGGATTGCCTTTGCTTGCTACCGGATCGTTCATGTCATTGCTGTTTTTGCTGGTCCGGCTGGGCTTGATGCTAGGCGCCCTGGGTGCCGCCACATGGTCGATATTGGCGGTTTTCGGCTTTGCCGTGCCGGTGCTCGATCTGCTCAACCATGCGCAAATCCTGTTATTGCCGGCAACGCTGATCGGGCTGTTCCTCGTGACCGTGTTGCTGCGCGGAAACTGGCGCAAGGCGGCGATGATCTATGCGTTTCTGGGCGTGGCGGCTTCGGCCAATGTCATGGTGCCCGAATTTGTCGCCTCGACCCAGGCACGGCCAACTGCGCCGGCAGCGGGCGTGGTGCGGATGATGACGCATAATCTGTTCGGCATGAATTACGCGATGGACAAGGTGACTGCGGCGATTTTCGCCGAGGACCCGGACATTATCGTGCTGCAGGAATATTTTGGCGAGCAGGCGCGGGACCTGCATCCGCTGCTGATCGAGCGTTATCCCTATTATGTGCGCTGCCGGGGCGGGAAGCGGGCCAATCTGGGGCTCTATTCGCGTATTCCGTTCGAGCAGGTGGAAGACGGGGCCTGCCCGGACAATGCCTATGTGACCGAGCGAACCGCGCATATCCTGGCGAAATTCCATACATCGGGTGGCAAGGCCTTTTCGGTGATCACCACGCATATGGACTGGCCGCTGCCGGTGCAGCGGCAGCAGGACCAGCTCAATGCGCTGTCGGGTGTGTTGGGCGGGATCGATGGACCGATGATCCTGGCGGGGGATTTCAACTCGACGCCGTGGTCCTATGCGCTGCGCGACTTTGTCAGCCGGAACGGGCTGGTGCGGCAGACGGTGAACCTGCTGACCTATCCAAAGCGCTGGTTTTACCTGGGGGCGTGGCGGGACACGATACCGTTCCTGCCGCTGGATCATGTGATGACGCGGGGCGGGATCGTGGTGCACGAGCTGCATGCCGGGCGGCCGACAGCGAGCGACCATTTGCCGGTGGTGTTCAGTTTTTCGGTGGAGTGATGTTGGGGTCTTCGACCTGCAGGTCGAAGACAATAAGCCCGTCGCGACCGCCTTCGAGCGCAGCGACAAGGCGGGCGCCGGCAGCCTGGTGGGCGGGATCGACGAGATAGCGATCGCGGGCGGCCTCATCGACAAGGTCCATGATGAAGCCATCCTTGAAGCCTTGGGCGAGGCCTTCGGGGGAAATATTGGGACCGAAATCGGCGGAGATCAATCCATCGATCTGCCCGACCAGCGCGGCAAGACCGGCATAGATTTCGGCGCGCTCATCGCCCGAGACGCCCGAGCGGAATTTGACGAAAACGCAGTGGCGGATCATCCGACAAACCTGTTGTTGCGGGGGAAACCGTTGGGGGGCTGGCGGCCGGCGGAGGCGCGATCGCCGAGCCAGTCGGTGAGCTCTTCGGTGGGCTTGGTGAAGGTGCGGCCCGAGCTGTCGGTCCAGGTGAGGCCATCGGCGGCGTAGAAGGCCTTGAGGTCGGAAATGCCGCCATCCTTGTAGCGTTGCAGGCGCACACCCTTGCCGCGGCCCATTTCGGCCAATTGCGAAGCGGGGAAGACCAAGAGCTTACGGTTTTGTCCGATGACGGCGACGCGGTCACCCAGCATGGGCACGAGCAAGCGGGCCTCGTCGGGCGTGGTGACATTGAGGATCTGCTTGCCCTTGCGGGTATTGGCGATCATGTCGTCTTCGGCCACGATGAACCCGTAACCGGCAGATGACGCGATGATGCGCTTTTGGCCGGGGCGATAGACGAAAAGGCTGACAATGTCCTGCCCCTCTTCCATATCGACCATAATGCGCACGGGCTCGCCCTGGCCACGGCCGCCGGGGAGCTTGTCGCCGCCCAGCGTATAGACCTTGCCGCCGGTGGTGAGCATGAGCAGCTTATCGGTGGTTTCAGCCTTGATCGCCAGCTTGAGCCGGTCGCCGGTCTTGAAACCCTTTTCGTCGATCTCGTCCGTGTGACCCTTGAGGGCACGAATCCAGCCTTTTTCCGACAGGATGACGGTGATGGGTTCGCGCTCGATAAAGGCGGTGGTGATTTCGGCGTGGTCGGCATCGGGTGCCAGACTGAACAGCGAGCGGCGGGCGCCGAGGTGGTGGAGCGTGGTGCCATCGGCCTCGTATAGCGGATAGGCCTTTTTGAGGGCTTCGACCTGCTTGGCGATTTCGCCCCATTGGCGCTTGTCGGAGCCGAGCAGGGTTTCGAGCCGCCCCTTTTCCTCGGTGAGTTTGGTGTGCTCCTCGCGCAGCTCCATTTCCTCGAGCTTGCGCAAAGACCGCAGGCGCATATTGAGGATGGCTTCGGCCTGATTGTCGGTAAGCGAGAAGGTGGCGATCAGGGACGCCTTGGCGTCGTCTTCCTCGCGGATGATGCGGATGACCTCATCGAGATTGAGGTAGGCAATGATGTAGCCTTCGAGCACTTCGAGACGGCTGGCGATCTGTTCCAGCCGGTGCTGGCTGCGGCGGACCAGCACGATCTTGCGGTGATCGAGCCACGCCTTGAGCGCATCGGCCAGGCTCATGACGCGCGGCAGCGTGCCCCTGTCGAGCACGTTCAGATTGAGCGGGAAGCGTAGTTCGAGATCGGAGAGCTTGAACAGTTGCTCCATCAGGATGACGGGATCGACCGTGCCGGCGCGCGGTTCGAGGACGAGACGGATATCATCGGCGCTTTCGTCGCGCACGTCCTTGAGCAAAGGCAGGCGCTTGGCGAGCAGCAATTCGGCGATCTTTTCGACCAGCCGGGATTTCTGCACGCCATACGGAATCTGGGTGACGACGATCTGATAGACGCCCCTGCCCTTTTCCTCTTTTTCCCAGACGGCGCGCACGCGGAAGGAGCCGCGGCCGGTCTCGTAGGCATTGACGATGGCCGCGCGGCTTTCGACGAGATGGCCCCCGGTGGGGAAATCGGGGCCGCGCACGAGATCGTCGCTGGAGGGGGGAGCGCTCAGATCCTGGTGGATCAATTCGTCGGTGGTCGCGGCGGGATTATAGATGATCTTGAGGGCGGCGTTGCACAGCTCTAGCACATTGTGCGGCGGCACGGAGGTCGCCATGCCCACGGCAATGCCCATGGAGCCATTGGCCAAAAGATTTGGGAAGTTGGACGGCAGGACGACCGGCTCTTCGTCTTCCCCGTCATAGGTGGGTTTGAAATCGATGGCATTTTCGCCGATGCCTTCGAGCAGGCGCGTGGCCACGTCGGTCATGCGGGATTCGGTGTATCGCATGGCGGCGGCGCTATCGCCGTCGATATTGCCGAAATTGCCCTGGCCATCGACCAGCGGGTAGCGCATGGCGAAATCCTGCGCCAGGCGCACCAGGGCGTCATAGATCGACTGATCGCCATGCGGGTGGAACTTACCGATCACGTCACCGACGATACGGGCGGATTTCTTGTAGCCCTGATTGGGATCGAGCTTGAGCAGGCGCATGGCATGGATGATGCGGCGATGGACGGGTTTGAGGCCGTCGCGGGCATCAGGCAGAGCGCGCTGGGTAATGGTGGAGAGCGCATAGGACAGATACCGCTCTTCGAGCGCCTGCCGCAGATCGACGATGCGCTGATCGTCGGCGGGAGGGAGGGTATCAGCGTCGGACATCGGCACAGCTTCCAGGGGAACGAATCAGGAAATGAGTATAGCCGATGATGGCCGGGAACGGGCGCAGACAGGCGGTTTTGCACGGGTTATGGGCAAGCGGGTGCGCCGCCTGTGCAGCGGTTGCCGAATAGACGGACGGACCCCGAGACGGCTTTCGCCTCGTAGTAGTAAAAAGTGAGACAAAAACCGCCTCGGGGCGCCGGGCCTTGATCGGAAGGCGGCATCGCGACCCCAACAGGTGACCGTAGTCCTCCTGCCCGCTGATCCGTCCGCTCATCCCGGAGCGAGGCGCGACCCCCACTCCCCCGGCTGGCATCCGGACGCCGGTCGCTGCAGCGCCGTCCGTGTTCCAGATGATGGGGGGAGTATGGGCGTGAAATTCGCTGTGGGGATAAGATGGATAAGTGGGGGCCGGTGCGTGGCAAAAGTCGTAGATTTGTGGGGTTTTGCACGGCGATTGGGGGGATCTGAACATTTCACCCGTTCAAACCACCGTGTCATTCCCGCGAAAGCGGGAACCCCTGTTTCGTCGTGTGAGAGGTCAGAAAACAGAGGTTCCCGCTTTCGCGGGAATGACATTGTGGGTGGGACTGGTGGCAGGTTGCGGCGGGACAGTGCTACCACTTTGGCTTAGTTGTCGTGGTCGCGCGACAGCATGCCGATGAGGATGTCACGGGTGGGCGAAGGGGTCAGTTCGCGCGGGCCCCAGACGTGGTCTTGCAGGAAATGACCGGTGAGGCGGAAGGCGGCGGCGATGTCGGAAGGGGCGGCGTTGCCGCGGCCGGCGAGGAAGGACGGGAGCGGCAGCAGGCGATCGAGATAGGGCTGGGCGGCGGCGCGGGAGACGGCGCGGCCGGATTTTGGCGAGACGTGGGTGAGATCGCCCGATGTGCCGGTGACGGCGCAGGTGGTGAGATCGAGGCCGTAGCCGAGATCATCGAGAATGGCGAGTTCGAAGCGGGCGAGTGCGGCGCCGTCGGGGGCATGATCGAGCAGGCCCAGCGCCATGCCGAGCAAGCGATCATGTGGGTCGCGTTCGGGCAAGAGGCGCAAATGATCGCAGATCAGTTGGCTGGTGTAGAGGCGGGTGCGGTCGTCGATAAGCTGGGCAGCGCGGGCCTGGAGGAGTTCGACGGTGAACTGGCCGAGCTGGTCTTCGAGGCGGGCGCGCCAGGTGAGCTGGATGGTGTTGCCGGGTTGGAGAACGGCGGAGAGGCGCCGGCTGCGGCCGCCGCGCACCAGACCCATGTGACGGCCGCGACCGGCCACCATGGCTTCGGCAATAACGCTGCTCTCGCCGTGGCGGCGCACACCGATCAGCAGGGCTTCGCCGGTCCATTCCATCTTAGTCCTGATCCGCCCCTTCTGGATTGGTGCCGTCTTCGAGCCGGTTGCGCAGGGTTTCGAGCACTTCGGCGGCGATGGCGATTTTGCTCGCGTCGAGGCCGGCGGCGAGGATATCGACCCAGGGGCGTTGCAGTTTGTGGGCGGCTGACATGACCTGCTGCCCGCGCGGGGTCAGGCGGACCAGCTTGGCGCGGCGGTGATGGGGATTGTCTTCGAAGGCGACGAAATCCTCATCGGCCAGCTCGTTGACGATGCGCTGCACGCCCTGGCGGGCGAGGCCCATGTCGCGGGCAAGATGGGCCACCGGCTGGGGCGTCGTGGCCATGGCGACGGCGCCGAGTACCTGCCAGCGGGCGCTGGTGAGACCGAGCGGCGCGATGAGTTGATCCCCGGCTGCGATCAGCCGGCCATTGGCGCGGAAGATATCGAGGAACAGCGCGCTCAGGGCCATGGATGCCGCTTGATCGTCAGACTTCATGTTGACAACATATAACCAATATGACAATGTATTGTCAATTCAGCAGGGTGTTGCTGAATCAATTCGGGCGGGCATACCGCCCCTGCATGGAGGCGGCTATGAACGCACATACACAATTACAGCATGGTTCGGTTTATCGCATCGACAAGTTCGCAGTGCCGGTGGCGGCGCGGGAAGAATTCCTGGCACAGATCGAGGAAACCAAGGTGTTTCTCGATACGCAGGCCGGGTGCCGGCAAAATCTGGTGCTGGAAGTGCAATCGGGGTCGGATCGCTTCAACTTCCTGACCGTGGTGGAATGGGACAGCGTGGCAGCGTTCGAGAAGGCCAAGACGGCGATGGGCGAGGTGCGGCGCGCCAGCGGGTTTGATCCGCGGGCGTTTCTGGGGCGGTTGGGGATTGAGGCGGATATGGCCAATTATGGGGTGATTGGTTAGATCGCGCCACGACCTCGTGGTTCGACAAGCTCACCATGAGGTCTACTTCCGCCGCAGGAGTTCCCTCGATGCATTGAAGCATAGGAGGGCGCAGGACCCCTCACCCTGCTCATTCCGCTGAACGCGGAATGAGCTGTCCCTCTCCCACAAGGGGCGAGGGGTGACGACTGATGGCTCGGCGACTAGCCCTTGCCGTGGGGGTATTCGAGGCCCATTTCGCGGTAGCGTTCGGGGTCGTCGCCCCATTTTTCGCGGACTTTGACGAAGAGGAAGAGGTGGATTGGCACCTCATACATTTCCATCAGTTCCTTGCGGGCTTCCTGGCCGATGGTCTTGATGGTCTGGCCGCCGGCGCCGAGCACGATCTTTTTGTGGCTGTCGCGGGTGACGTAGACGACCTGGTCGATCTTGTAGGAGCCGTCCTTCTGGATCTTGAAACTCTCGGTTTCGACCGTGCAGTTGTAGGGAATCTCGTCATGGACGCGCAGGAACAGCTTTTCGCGCGTGATCTCGGCGGCGGTGATGGCCATGGTGAGATCGGTCAGGTGATCCTCGGGGAAGTGCCAGGGACCAGGCGGGATGTGCTTGATGCACCAATCCATGAAGTCCTGCACGCCATAGCCCTTAAGGGCCGAGATCATGAAGGTAGCCTCGAAATGCAGCTTCTCGTTGAGGGTCTGCGACAGGGCCAACAGGGCCTCGTTCTTGATGGTATCGATCTTGTTCAGGATCAGGATTTTGGGGTGGTTGATATTGGCCAGCCCCTCCAGCAGTGATTCAAGATCGGGGGTTATCCCCCTTTCGGCATCAATCAAAAAGGCGACGAGATCGGCATCCCCTGCCCCGCCCCAGGCGCTATCGACCATGGCGCGATCGAGCCGGCGCTTGGGCGCGAAAATGCCGGGCGTGTCGATGAAGACGAGCTGGGCTTTGTCGAGCGTGACGACGCCGCGGACCTGGGACCGCGTGGTCTGAGCCTTATGGGTAACGATGGACACCTTGGTGCCGACGAGAGCATTGAGCAGCGTCGACTTGCCGGCATTGGGGGCGCCGACCAGGGCAATGAAGCCGCAGGACGTGTCGGTGAGTTCGGGGAGTGTGGTCATGCGGGCTCCTTCCAGACTTTCTGGTGGATGAGGAACAGCTCGGCGGCCTTGTGTTCGGCTATCTTCTTTGAAGGGCCGGTGGCGCTCAGCGTTTCGAAATCACCCAGAGAGACGGAGATGGTGAATTGGGGGGCGTGGTCGGGACCGGTGCGTTCGGTCTGGGTATAGGTGGGGGGCTCGAGGCCACGGGCCTGGGCCCATTCCTGTAGCGTGGTCTTGGCGTCGGCCTTGTTGGCGGAACCATCGGCCAGGAATTCCTCGAACATGCGCTCGACAAATTCATAGGCCTTGTCCAGCCCGCCATCGCAATAGATGGCGCCGATGACGGCTTCGGTAACGTCGCCCAGGATGGCGTCCTTTTCGGCGCCGCCGGTGCGCGCTTCGCTATCGCCCAGGTTCATTTCGCTGCCCAGATCGAGCTGGCGGGCGATGATGGCGCAGGTTTCCTTGCGCACCAGGGTGTTGAGCGTGCGGCTCAGTTCGCCCTCATTGGCCTTGGGGTAGCGGCGATAGAGCATATCGGCGACGACGAGGCCGAGGACGCGGTCTCCTAGGAATTCGAGGCGCTGATAGGAGCGCTCGATACGTTTGGCGGGCGAGACGGCGCTGGAATGGGTGAGTGCGCGATTGAGCAAGTCCGGATCGGCAAAGCGGTAGCCTAGCCGGAACTGGAGCTTGTCGTGATTACGCGCAGCTCGACTCACGGGGTGGCCGTGGTGTCGTAGGGCTGGTCGCTGGAGACGGACTGGAACATCCGGTCCCAGCGCACATTGGCCGGCCATTGCCAGATCTGCCAGGGGGGCAAATTGTCCTTGATGGAGAAGAAGCGGGCTTCGGCCTTGGCGATCAGATTGACGGCGGGGACATAGCCGACCTGGCTCAGCACACGGCTATCGGCGGAGCGGTCGCGATTGTCGCCCATCATGAAGTAATGCCCGGCGGGAACGACATATTCCTGGGTATTGTCGAGCGAGGCGTTGTCGGAGATTTCCTGGATGATGTGGGTCGTGCCCTCAGGGAAAGTCTCGCGATAGACGGTGACTTCGCGGGTATCGCCTTCGCTGTCGGTATCCTGGGCGGTGCCGAGCTTTTCGCGCTCGATCATGGTGCCGTTGATGTAGAGGCGGCCTTCGCGCATCTGGATGCGATCGCCCGGCAGGCCGACGACGCGCTTGATATATTCGATATTCTGCGGAACCGGACGGAACACGGCGACATCGCCGCGATTGGGCTCACGGCCGAAAATGCGGTTGGAGATGGGCAACTCGAAATCGAGCAGGCTGAAATCGCCATAGCGGCCCAGCGAGAAGGAATGCTTGCCGTAACCCCAGACGAATTTGTTGGCGACGAAGTAATCGCCGATCATCAGCGTCTGCTGCATGGAAGCCGTGGGGATGGAGAACGGCTGGTAGAGGAAGGAGCGCAGCACGATGGCGATCAGCAGCGCCTCGACGACGACCACGATGGTTTCCCACCACTCGCTGGCGGCGGACTTCTTGGCGGTTTTGTCGGCGGGCTGGCTCATGAATATCCCCGGGGGAGTGATGCCGAAGCGTTAGGCGTTTGTGACCGCGTGGTCAATTGGCAGCGCCTCGATGATGACGAAGGCTTGAGCAAGCCCGGCGTCATCGGTGATGGTCAGGTGAATGTGGGGAACGTGACCGGGCGGGACAAGCCGGGCCAGTGCCTTGGCAGCCCCATTGGTCAGATGCATGGTCGGTTTGCCCGATGGCAGGTTCACCACGCCCATGTCGCGCCAATAAACGCCGAAATTGAGGCCGGTGCCGAGCGCCTTAGAGCAGGCTTCCTTGGCAGCGAAACGCTTGGCGTATGAGGCAGCGCGCATGGCGCGGCGGTCCGATTTGCGGCGCTCGATCTCGGTGAAGCAGCGATGAGTGAAGCGCTCGCCGAACCGCTCGAGCGTATGCTCGACGCGGCCGATCTGGCAGAGGTCGGAGCCCAGCCCGATGATCATTTCACCCCCTGAATGCCGCGGCTGCCGGGTTTTACGGGGGGGAGCGCGGCGAGTTCGGGGGGGAGTTGGTCGGCGGGGTAAGCGGGGACTTTGAAGTCGATGAGCTTGACCAGCGGCACGCCGACATCGGCCTCGCCGCCGGAGCGATCGATGAGGCAGGCGGCGGCGATGACATTGGCGCCGATGCCGCGCAGGGCCTCGACGCATTCGCGGATGGAGAGGCCGGTGGAGACGATGTCTTCGACCACGATCACCTTGTCATCGGCGGCGATTTCAAAGCCGCGGCGCAGCTCGAACTTGCCTTCGACGCGTTCGGTATAGAGCGCGGGCAGGTTCATATGGCGCGCGGTTTCGTAGCCGGGAATGATGCCGCCAATGGCGGGCGAGACGATCTTGGTCGCATTCCCGAAGCCTTCGGCATGGATCTTGGCGGCGAGTGCCTTGCAGAGCTTTTCGGTCTGGTGCGGATATTGGAACACCCGCGCCTTTTGCAGGAAAACGGGAGAGCGGAGCCCCGAAGACAGGATGAAATGGCCTTCAAGCATGGCGCCACATTCGCGGAAGATCGCCAGCACTTCATCCTTAGTCATCGTCATTTCTCCGATCGATATTGCCGTCCCATTCCAGCGTCGAAATCATTGATGCTTCCCGCATGCCCGCGCGCTGGACGGAAGAAAGGCCCGGACTGCGCTTGAGCGTTGCCAGAACATCGGTCAGTTGCGCAAGGTCGCGCACTTCGATTTCGAAGATCATCTGGTGAAAATCGGGCGAAATCATCCGCATCACCAGATTGTTGATATTGGCGTCGCAGGCGGCGATAGCCGAGGAAATCTGCGCGAGCGAGCCGGGACGATTGACCGATTCCATCGAAATGACGGTGGGATAGAGATCTTCCTTGCCAGATAGATTCCAGCGCACATCGACCCAGGCGACGTCGCTATCATGCAGATCGATCAGCGCATCGGAATGGATGGGATAGACCAGCATAGGCGCGTCGGGCTGCAGAATCCCGACAAGGCGATCGCCGGGTACGACCCCCTCCCCCGAAATGGTGACGGGCATATGGAAGTCGAGCTGGGCTAGCGCCGCCTTGGCGCGGGTGCCCGAGCGCTGACCGCCCGGCACACGGAAGCGGAACAGATCGGTGGCGCGCAGGGCAAACCAGCCATCGGCGGTGTCGGCCACGGGCAGATCGAGCTTGCGGCGGCGTTTGCGCAGGCCCTTGATGCGGGCCAGCTCAGCAGCCAGCGGTTCGGAGCCGACCTTGCCTTCGCCGACGGCGATCAGCAGATCGCGCTTGGACGGGGAGCCCAAAGCCTCGGCCAGCGCCTTGGCTTCGCTATCGTCGAGCATGACGCCTTCGCGCTCGAGCATCATCTTGAGGACGTGCTCGCCCAGAGCAAAGGCGCGCTGGGCGGCGGCGTGACGCACGGCGCGGCGAATGGCGGCACGAGCCTTGCCGGTTGCGGCGATGCCGATCCAATTGGATGGCGGCATGTGGTTCTGGTCGCGGATGATCTCGACTTCGTCGCCGCTGCGCAGCTGGGTGACCAACGGCAGGATGGCGCCGTTGATCTTGGCGCCGACGCAGGTATCGCCGATGTCCGTATGCAGGGCATAGGCGAAATCGATAGGCGTTGCGCCACGCGGCAGGGCGATGAGGCGCCCGCGCGGGGTGAAGCAGAAGACCTGGTCCTGGAACAGTTCGAGCTTGGTATATTCGACGAAATCTTCGGTCGAGAGGCCCTGGGTCAGGTGGCCGATGGTCTGGCGGAGCGAGCCATAGGCCTGCGACTCGATCTCGATGCGGCCCATATCGGCGGAGGCGCCATCCTTATAGAGGGCGTGGGCCGCGATGCCGAATTCGGCGATGCGGTCCATTTCCTCGGTGCGGATCTGCAGCTCCGCACGCTGGCGACCGGGGCCAACAATGGTGGTGTGGATGGACTGATAGTCGTTGTGCTTGGGGACCGAGATATAGTCCTTGAAGCGGCCGGGCACGACTTTCCACTTGGTGTGGACCACGCCCACCGTGTGGTAGCACTCCTCGATGGAGTTCACGATGACGCGGAAGCCGATCATGTCGGAGAGTTGTTCCAGCGCAATCGACTTGCGCTCGATCTTGGAGAAGATCGAGTAAGGCGATTTGACCCGCGCCTTGACGCGGGCGGTGATGCCCTCGGCGGCGAGGCGTTCGCTCAGCTCGGTCGAAATGGTCGAAATCGTCTCGCGATATTCGGCCTGCATCTCGTTGAGACGCTCGGTAATGGCGGTGTAGTGGTCGGGCTGGAGAATCTTGAAGGAGATATCTTCCAGCTCGTTGCGCATGTCCTGCATACCCATGCGGCCGGCGAGCGGGGCATAGATATCCATGGTTTCCTGGGCAATACGGGTGCGCTTTTCGGGCGGCATGTATTGCAGGGTGCGCATATTGTGCAGGCGATCGGCCAGCTTGACGAGCAGGACGCGCACGTCCTGGCTGATGGCGAGCAGCAGCTTGCGCAGATTTTCGGCCTGAGCTTCCTCGCGCGAGACCAGATTGAGGCGGTCAATCTTGGTCAGGCCATCGACAATTGCGCCGATTTCCGAGCCGAACAGCTGATCGATCTCGGCGCGGGTGGCGTCGGTATCCTCGATGGTATCGTGCAGCAGGCCCACGGCGATGGAGGCATCATCGAGCTTGAGCTCGGTCAGGATGGCGGCGACTTCGAGGGGATGATTGAAGTACGGGTCGCCCGAGGCGCGCTTTTGCGAGCCATGCTTCTGCATGGCGTACACATAGGCCTTGTTCAACAAATTCTCGTCGGCGTTCGGGTTATAGGCCTGAACGCGTTCGACAAGCTCGTACTGACGCATCATGACTGTAGGGGCCTCACCCGCCTGGGAGCTTAGCGGTTGGGATAGAAATGAAAAGGGCGTCCGGTGATCCGAACGCCCTCTCCTATACGATAGCTTGAAGCCAGATCAATCGTCGCGGCGTTCCGGCGGCGCGAGGCTTTCGATACCGCGCAGCAATTCTTCTTCGCTGATGGTGTCGAAATTGATCGAGTCGTCGCCATTGGCGCTTTCGATCAGCGGAGCAGCATGCTGCTCGGGCTCGTCGACTTCGACATATTTCTGCAGCGAATGGATCAGGTCTTCGCGCAGGTCTTCCGGCGAAATGGCGCCGTCGCCGATTTCACGCAGGGCAACGACCGGATTTTTGTCGTTATCACGGGATACGGTGATCTGAGCGCCGGAGGAAATCATGCGCGCACGATGCGCAGCCATGAGGACGAGATCGAAGCGGTTCTCGATCTTTTCAATGCAGTCTTCAACGGTGACGCGGGCCACGAACGTCTCCAAAACTTATGGAATGAACGCTTCCCATACACGAGAGGTTATCAGGATACAAGGTTTGCACGCACTTGTGCAGGATTGGCTGATTTCCAGTGGCGAAAAGGTGAGCGCAGAACGCTTGCGGGGGCCAGAGCAAATGTGCGAATACCGAGTTTGACGGATAAATTGAGCCGCGGAACTTAATTTAGCTGCTTTTTGCCCGCTATCGGGCGCAAGTAATTTTGCAGCCTCGCTGCTGGGTACAGGAGTTCATCATGCCCATTGATCCGCGCGAAAAAATTGTATTGTTCATCGATGGCGCCAATCTCTACGCGACGTCCAAGGCCATCGGCGTCGATATCGACTATCGGCGATTGCTGACCGAGTTCAGCGGCAAGGCCTATTTACTGCGTGCCAACTACTACACCGCGCTTGTGGAGGATCAGGAATATTCCTCGATCCGGCCATTGATCGACTGGCTGGATTATAACGGCTTCACCGTGGTGACGAAGCCCGCCAAGGAATTCACCGACGCGGCAGGCCGCCGCAAGATCAAGGGCAATATGGATATCGAGCTCTGCGTCGATGCGCTGGAGCTGGCGCCCTATTACGATCACATGGTGCTGTTTTCCGGTGATGGCGACTTCACCGCGCTGGTGGCGTCCCTGCAGCGCAAGGGCAAGCGCGTGACCGTAGTGTCGACGCTGACCACCTCGACGCCGATGATTGCCGACGATCTGCGCCGGCAGGCGGACTTTTTCATCGATGTGGCGGATCTCGCCAAGAGTGTGGGACGCCCGCCGAGCACACGGCCGGTGGTTGCGCCAGCAGTCGTGCCGGTGGTGGATGACGAAACAGACCCGGATTGAACGGGCGTCGGTGAGCTAGCCCCCGTCAGGGTGTTGGATGCACCGGCTGATGCGCCGGGCGGCCGAATGGCAGGCCTGGCGGGGCATTGTCAAAGTCGGTGGATTGACCACTGGGCGGCAGTGCTTCGCCCTCCTCGCAACGAATGAGGATGGCGCCCTGCATGCCGCGCAGTACTGCGCCAAGCTCGGGCGGCAGTTCGGTCACTTCGGCGGGCAGAGCGTTCAGTTGATCGGCGAGCTCTGGGGGCAATTGCTTGGCGGGCCGCAGGCTCGCGCTGCAACCGGCTGGAGCATTGCGCAAGGTCACCGCGGCAATGTCGTCCAGGCCGAGCGCCACATAATATTCCGGATCGTAGACCGCTATCTCCAGCTCTTTGCCGATGCGATAGGCCTGGGTCGGCACGAGGGAGAACTCGAGGACGGTCCGGCCGCCGACATAGGACATGCGGCCATCGGGGCCGATCTCGAAATGCAGATCGGTCGCCCCCTCCCCGGCATAGGTGTAGAATTCGCGCCGGGCCAGATCCGCCATGCTATCGCGCGTCAAATCCGAGAGCTCGTCGCCGCTGACCTTGCCGTCGCCGTTCGTGTCCAGACCCTGGATTTGCCAGGCGGAAATTGCCCGATCGAAGCTCCAGCGATGCTCGATGGCCGTGACGTTGCCGGCATCGTCGAAGGCAATCGTCGTCTCCGCATCCACGAAGACATGGGGATGTGCAAAAGCCCATCCAGAAGTGAGCAGCAACGCCGCCAGGGCGAGGCCCGATGAAAGGGCATGAAAACGCAACACTTCTGCCCTAGATAGATTTGCCGGGTCGGTCGACTTTAGCAGAGCTGCAAGCATTGAAAAGACTGCGCCGATATCGCCGCCATGGGGTCGCTCTGCTGATGGCTTGTGCCATAGCGCCGGCTTGGGGCGCAGGCGCCATCGCCGCCGAGCTGGCGGTGACGATGAACCAGACGGCCATCACGATCCCCATCGCTGAATATCTGGTGGTGGATTTTGATCTCGACGGGCAGATCGTGCCCATGGGCTTCAGCGACGACCCTGAGATCAGCAAGCGTCGCGCGAGCTTCTTTGCAGCCAACCCCGGCACATTGCCGGCGGTGCAGCTGCGCTACCTGTTCTATCTGGCACGGGCGGCCTGTAGCGGCGAAGGATTTCTGCTGTCAGCCTGCGAAAGCCGCGACGGCACCGGCACTGCGCAGATCGTGCAGATGGTGCTTCGTTCGGGCAGCGTTCCCGGCGTGGGTACGCAAATGCTGCGCCCGGCCGAGCTATCACCCGCCGACGTGGAAGGCGAGGTCGTGACATATGACCAGCCGGGCTGGAGCTATATGGAGACGCTGGTGGACGGGGACCGCCTCGCCGCAAGCTGCGCGCCGGCCAAAGAGGCCGGCTGGGGCCTGACCTGCCGACACAGTGCGTCACTGGCCAATGGCATTTTCTACCAGGTGGACTTCCTGATGAAAGGGAAGGACGCAGCCGAGGCGAGTGAAATCCTGCGGGCGAGCCATGCCGCCGCGCAGTCTCTGACCTCGCAATAGCAGGCGCTAGCCGCGCCCGCCTTCTTTCATGATGCGGGATTTGTCGCGGTTCCAGTCGCGGTTGCGCTCGGTTTCGCGCTTATCGTAGTTCTTCTTGCCCTTGCCCAGGCCGATCAGCACTTTGGCGCGGCCCTGGTCGTTGAAGAAGAGTTTGAGCGGCACGATGGAATTGCCGGCGCGGGAGACTTCCTGGCCGAGATGGGCCAGTTGCTTGCGCGACACAAGCAATTTCCGGGGCCGCTTTTCTTCGTGGTTGAAGCGGTTGGCCTGCAGATATTCGGGGATATGGGCGTTGATCAGCCACAGCTCGCCCTTTTCGGGCGAGGCGTAGGATTCGGTGATCTGGGCTTTGCCCAGACGCAACGATTTAACCTCGGTGCCGGTCAGCACAAGGCCGGCCTCGAGGGTGTCGATGATCTCGTAATCGTAGCGCGCGCGGCGGTTTTCAGCCACGAGGCCGTGGCTGATTACACCGTTCTTGGATTTGTCGTTCTTGCTGGCCATAAAGGTTAGATAAGTCCTGCATGGCTCAATGCAAAGTCCATCGCCTCTTGCGTTGGCTTGCTGATCGGCAAAAGCGGCAGGCGCAGCTCGTTGGCACAGAGGTTGAGCCGGTTGGCGGCATACTTTGCCGGCGCGGGATTGGGCTCCATGAACAAGTCCTTGTGCAGGTAAGACAGCTTGTCCTGAATGGCCAATGCGCCCTTGAAATCGCCGGCGAGCGAGAGCTCCTGCAGCCGCGAGCAGAGGCGCGGGGCAATATTGGCGGTGACCGAGATACAGCCATGGCCGCCATGGGCGTTGAAGCCCAGCGCCGAGCTGTCATCGCCGGACAGCAGGATAAAATCCTTGCCGAGCTTGGCGCGCTGCAGGCTGGCGCGCTCCATATTGGCCGTCGCGTCCTTGACGCCAATGATATTGGAATGCGCCTCTGCCAGGCGCGCGATGGTGTCGACGGTGAGGTCGACGGTGGTGCGGCCGGGTACGCTGTAGAGAATGACCGGAATGCCCACGGCACTGGCCACGGCCGAGAAGTGCTGGAACAGCCCTTCCTGGTTAGGCTTGTTATAATAGGGCACGACGGAGAGCACGGCATCGGCGCCGGTTTCTTCGGCGAAGCGGGCCAGCGAGACGGCTTCAGCAGTCGAGTTGGAGCCGGCGCCGGCGACTACCGGAACGCGCTTATTGGCGACTTCGACGCAGATTTCGACGACGCGGCGATGTTCCTCGTGGCTGACCGTGGGGCTTTCGCCCGTGGTGCCAACCGGAACCAGGCCGTGTGTGCCCTCCGCGATCTGCCAATCGACAAAGCTCGAGAAGGCTTTCTCGTCCACTGCCCCATTAACGAAGGGAGTGATGAGTGCCGTAATCGATCCTCTGAGCATTTGCCTGTTATTCCTCGGTTTGGTGAATGCCACAGTTCAGCCGTGGCGGAGTGTCATAGCCGTTTGATAGCGGCTGATTTGAGTGGCGCACCATAGTTTTTATTGCATGCCATCACAAGGCGGCAGCGACATGACCGGCATCTGACGGGCGGCGGCAACCTGATGTTTACCCAGATGGGGTAACTTTGAGTTAACCGCAAGGATGGGGGTTCTTGCCGGCTGATTGAATGTGAGCAGCAGGACGGCAGATGGGACACAGCTTTCGAGCGGGCCTCATTGCAGCGGCGCTGGGCGTTTTAAGCATAACCCCAGTGGCCGATGTGATCGTGGCCAATGACACCATTGATAATGTGGTTACCGGCTCGATTGGGAGCGGAACGACGACGCCTGCCCCGGACAATAAGGGCTCTGTGGCATTCCGCGCAGCGCTGGACCTGCTGGGCAGCAACGATGCGGCTGGCGCCTATCAGGCAGCCCGCGCCCTGCCCGATGCGCTTGAGCGACGCACGGTGCAATGGGCGGCGATCTACTTCAATCCCGGCAAAGTCGATTATCATTCGGTGCAGCGTTTTGCTGCGGACGCGCCTGATTTTGCGGCCAGCAGTGTTTATCGGACGCGGATTGAGCAGGCGTTACTCAAGGCCGAGCCTACCGATGCCGATGTCATTGCGGCGTTGGGCGGGGCGGTGCCCAATACGATCGAGGCCCAGGTAATGCTGGCTTCGGCCTATCTGGCCGAGGGGCAGAAGGAGCGGGCAACGCGGCTGGCCCACAGCATCTGGATCGACAATTTTTTGACCCCGGAGCAGGAAAAGGCCGTGCTGGACAAGCTCGGCACCCTGATCGATCGCGACACGCATTGGGCGCGGGCGATGCATTTGATGATGCATGATCGGGCGCAGGCCAGCGAGCGACTGCTGGAGTTTTTGAGCCCGGCGCAGAGATCGCTGGTGGTGGCGCGGGCGGCCGTGTCGCGCAATGATGCCGATGCCAAAAAGCAACTCGATAGCGTCGATCCCTCGATGCAGTCCAACCCGGTCTTTATCTTTTCGCGAGCACAGCGGGCGCGGCAATTCGAGCTATGGCAGAGCGCCGTCGACTGGCTCAACAAGGCGCCGGCCGAGCTGCCGGATGCGGCCGAGTGGTGGTATGAGCGGCGCGCGCTGATCCGCCAATTGCTCAATGCAGGGCAGCCCAAACTCGCCTATCAGACGGCTTCCGGCTATACCAAGGGGCCGGATGGTCGCGTGGTGGAAGCGCAATTCCATGCGGGCTGGATCGCCCTGTCATTTCTTGATGACGCGGCGGCGGCCAAGCAGCATTTTACCGCACAAAAGGCCCTAGCCACCCTGCCCGACACGGTGAGCCAGGCCAATTACTGGCTGGCGCGGGCCAACACCAAGCTGGGTGACTCCGCCGGAGCCAAGGCGGCTTATGAGGCGGCGGCGCGCTATGGCAATGTCTATTATGGGCAATTGGCGCGGGCGGAGCTGGGGCACAAGGGCGTGGAAATCCGCCCCCTGCCCCGCTGGCAGGACAGCGAAAGCCTGTTCAATGCCAACCCGATCGTACGGGCCATTCGCCTGCTCGCGGCCAATGGGCGGCAGAGCATGGCCGTGCCGCTGCTGCGCTATTATGGCGAGGGGCTCAAGAGCGGCGGCGAGTTGTTGCTAGCGGCGCGGCTGGCGCAGGAAATCGGCGCCCACAATGTTGCAATTCTGATTGCCGATGCGGCCGACAAGCTGGGCGTACCGCTGGATCTGTTTAGCTTTCCCAAAGATGGCTTGCCCGCCGACGCCCAATTGGCGGCCGACCGGGCCGCAGTCTATGCCATTGCGCGGCAGGAATCGATGTTTCAGCTCGACGCGATCTCCTCCTCCGGAGCGCGCGGGTTGATGCAGCTGATGCCCGGCACCGCCAAGGAAGTGGCCGGCAAGGTGGGAGTCGACTATTCGGCCAGCCGGTTGATAAGCGACGCCGCTTACAATGCGCTGTTGGGCTCGACCTATCTCGGCACGCAATTGGAGCGGTATGACGGCTCGCTGGTCCTGGCGGCGGCGGCCTATAATGCGGGGCCGGGCAATGCGAACAAGTGGATTGCCGCCTATGGCGATCCGCGCGCCGAGAATGTCGATCCGGTGATCTGGGTGGAACTGATCCCCTTCCAGGAGACGCGGAAATATGTGCAGCGCGTGCTGGGCAATTACCTGGTCTATCGCGAGCGGCTGGGCGATGGCGGGCTGACGCTGCAAGAAGCGTTGCGGACAATCCGGTAATGAATGCCGGATTTCGCTTGAGGCCAATGCGGCCCCTTCCCTAAATGATGGCCATGGCCCGCAAACGCACAATTCCCGACGATCATCCCGCTTTCGCAGCCCTGCCAGTGACCCGGGTGAGCGTGTCGGCCGGGCATTTGCGGGCGGCGGTCCATATTTCGGGGCGGCTTTCCAGCCAGCGGCTGCCGGTGGTGTGCATCCCCGGTTATCAGCGCAATATGAGCGACTTCACCGAGTTCGCGGCCTATTTCCAGCGCATGGGCGGCGGCAATTGGCCGGTGGTGTTGCTGGACCTGCCGGGCCGCGGGCGCGCCGACGATCGGGCGCGGCCCCAAGATTATAGCTCACTGGCCGATGCGCGGGACGTTGCCAGCATATTGCCGGCATTGGGGATCGAACAGGCGGTGATTTTGGGCCAGGGGCATGGTGGACAGGTGGCCATGGCGCTGGCGAAGGACCATCCGCTGCTCGTGGCCGGAACGGTGCTGCTAGACGCGGGGCCGGTGACGGATTCACGCGGCATTGTGCGGCTGCGCAGTAATCTCAAGCATGTCGAAAGTCTGCGCGGCGGCAAGTTCGTGACTGCGGGGTTCCGCCGCATGCTGAGCGGGGATTATCCGGGTCTGCCGGAAGCGCGGCTGGATGGGCTGATGGGGCGCAGCCATGTGATCGATCGTCGTGGGCGGGCCCGACCGCTTTACGATGCGCGGCTGATCGAGGCGCTCAGCAGCATCAATTTCGACGATGTTCTCGTGGCGCAATGGCCGCTGTTCGACGCGCTGCGCTGCGCGCCGCTGATGTTGCTGCGCACACAATTGACCGATCAATTGCGCCGCGAGACCTTCGACGAGATGCAGCGACGGCGGCCTGACGCCCTCGCGCTGACCATTGCCGGGCAAGGCTCGCCTGCCCTATTCGATCAGCGCGATGAGATCGAGGCTGTTGCCGACTTCGTCATTCGCACCAGCCGAGCGGCGTTGGGCCGCGCGGCTTAGGACCAATCGACATTCAACTGATGCTCGCCTGCAAATGGAGGTTTTCTGCGCTTCCGGTGCTCACGTACCCAAAAGTACGCTGCGCGCCGGTTCTCGAAAACCACCATATTCGCTGGCGCGGACCTTCGGTTCGGCTCAGCCTGAGTGAAAGTCGATTGGTCCTAGCGCTCCTAATAATGCTCCGGCAGCACGGTAACGACGATGCGGCGGTTCAGGCGCTTGCCGGCGGGCGTTTCGTTGTCGGCGATCGGGCTGGATTCGCCATAGCCGACCGCATAGAGCCGGTCTGGATTAACGCCGCGGGTGATCAGGGCGGCGATGACGGCCTCGGCACGAGCTACCGATAGGGCCAGGTTTGAGGCTTCATCGCCATCCGCATCGGTATGGCCTTCGATGTGTACGACGGCATCGGGGCAAGCAGAGAGGTCGGCGGCCAGTTCATCAAGTGCGGGTTCGGACTCCGCAGTGATAATGGCGGCGCCGGATTGGTAGAGGATGGCGTTGCGGGCCGAGAAATCGGCAAGCGGCGCCACACAGGCGGCGACGTCAGCGGTGCCGGTCGACGGTGTTACGGGAGCGGCGACCGCGGGAACGGCGACTGGTTCGGGAATGGCGATAGTGGCCGTCCATTCGGCGGGGTTCGTCGCGGCGGCGATGGCGGTCTTGATGGCCTCGGCTGTGACGCTATCGGGCGCGGTGCCGGACAAGGTCCAGGCATCGGCGCTGTAGTTCAGCCGTCCATCGGTCAGTCGGGTTAGTTGCTGCAGGCCGAGTTGGGCATTGGCGACAAAATCGTCCGGGGCGCCGGGGGCGACAGAGAGAGCGTCGATGGAACCGCCGGTCTGGGTGGCAAGCGCCTGCAGATCGGCGTCGGAGGGAATCTGGCCGCTCAGGACAGTCTGTCCTTCAGCGCGCGTTGCCGAGAAGGTATAGGCGGGGTCGATAGTTACGGGATTCTGCTCTGGATCTGGTGCCGGCGCTTCAGCCGCGGGCTCGGGGGGAGACTCGGGCGCAGTTGGCGTAACGACCGGCGCAGCGGTTGCGACAATGGCCGCGGGTGCAGCTATGGCCATGGACCAACCGGCGGCGGCAAGCCGCTTGCTGGTGAACTCGGCTTCGATGGCGGCCTTGTCCTCCGGCGATTTCGCTGTGCCGGTCAATGTCCAGGCGGAGCCCTGCAGCTCAATCTTGCCCTCGGACAGACGCTGCAGCAAAGCCAGGCCGGTTTGTGCCGATCCGCTGAAGCCGTTGGGTGCTCCAGAGGCGTAGGTCATGCCTGTGCGCGCATTGGCCCCAGCTCTGGCCACCAGTGCGGCCTCATCATCCGGGCTGGGCACGGACCCGGACAGCATGACGGCACCATCGGTAGATTTCGCGGCGGTCCAGGCGAAATTGGTGGCTACGGCCGCGGTGATCTCGGCTTGGGCAAGAACGAGGCCTTGCGGCGTACCGGCGGAGACGGCGTTGCGGAGGGCCTGATAATCGGCGCTGGAACGGGCTATGCCACTGATCGTAATGACGTTCTGGCGCAGGGCGAAGCGGCCCTCGCTCATGCGCGCCAGCACCGAAAGGCCAAAGTCGACAGCTGGTCGATAATTGCCGGGCGCCCCGCTCCCCAATTTGAGCCACGAAATATCAGCGCCCTGGAACTGGCGCAGGGCTTGCCGGGTAGCATCGTCAGGCGCGTAGCCGTCGAAGACGATGGTCCCACCGGGCTGCAGCGTGGCGCTTACCCAATAATCGGCAACGCGCGGCGCATCCAGGGTGACGATACTGCCACCGGACTGGAGTTGCGCCAGAATGAGCGGGGCAGGATCAAGGCGCCGGGCACCATCATTCGCGGCTGCGCTCGTGAGACAAATGGCTGTTGTCGCCAGAGCCATGGCTAGCCCCGGCGCGACCCATTTGATGAGGTCCTTGATCATGCCCGTTCCAAAAAGAGAGTTCCGCAATTGGCGGCAAACCTAGAGCATTTCGTCTGGCTTTGGAACGAAAATGCGTGGGTTAAGTGATTGGATTTTATGTGAGATTCAGATGTTGAACGCGGTGGGATGGCAGGAGATGAGCGAAGCGGCGAATCATGTCCCGTCTAGCGCTCGGGAATGAAACGGAGGCTCCCGCCTGCCGGGGAATGACACTGTGGGTAGGCGCAATGACGGTGCGTGAGAATGGCCGCCGAAGACGTCAACCCTAAGAGGGAGTGAGCGCGCGACAAAAAGAAAGGCCCGGCAGAGCCGGGCCTTTCCCAATCCATAAGAAGGATCGACGATTAGTCGAAGGTCTTCTCGGCAGTGAACGACACCTTGTAGGCGCTTTCGGTGGTCGCTTCGCCCTTGAGGCTGGAGGTGAAACCACCGCCAGGAGCCCACTTCAGGCCGAGAGCGGCGTAGCCAATGCTATCGACGCCCGGGTTGTTGAGCTCAACGGCGTCGCCGAAGTAGCCACCAACTTCGCCGGTAACTTCGATGGTTTCGGTGACGGCAGCAACGAGCTGAGCCGCAACCTGAACGGTGTCCACATCGAGCGAGTCATCGTGGAACCAACGGCTGCCGAGGTTGATCTTGATACCATCGGTGATGGTAGCGCCAACCGAACCGCCGAGGCCGTAGCCTTCGTCGCCATAGGCGTCAACGAATTCACCCGACAGAGCGACGGTGAACATATCGAAGCCGGCTTCAGCCGAAATCAGGGCATGCAGCTTGGAATCGTCGAGGATCTCGTTCTGCAGGTAGCCGATGGCTGCGCGGACCTTGAACTGCTCGAAGGTGCCGGTGGCACCAGCATGCAGGCCGTAGAAGTCAGCTTCGCCATCGAGGATGCCGCCGGTGAAACCGGTCAGGTGAGCAGTGACGGCTTCACCAGCATAGCTGACGACACCGACAAGAGTACCAGCCAGTTCAGAGCCAGTGCGCTCAAGGATGCCATCGTCCTCGGCGTCATAGTCCCAGCCGCCATCGAGGTTTTCGAGGCCGACGCCGACCGACACGCCGTTGCCGAGATCGGAAACGACCTGGATCACGTGACCGCCGAAGCCGTCTTCGTCGCCTTCGAGCAGGATGCCGTTGTCAACTTCGTTGTAGCCGAAGGTACGCAGGAAGTTGAAAGGCTGCGAGTCACCGAAGTTACCGATGGTGCTCTTCTTACCGGCCATCAGGACGGTCGAGTCACCAACAGAGACGTAAGCTTCGCTGATCAGCTTGCTTGCGTCTTCGTCGAGGTTGTCGCCGTGAGGATCGATCGGGCCTTCGTTCTGCACGTCATAGCGATCGTTCAGTTCCAGCCGCAACACGGCCTTGGCGGTACCAAAATCGCTGTCAGCCGAGCCGACGAACTTCAGCCAAGCCTGGGTCTTCGAGCGCCAATCCAATTCACCGTCAACGTCCGAACCGGCACCAATCGTGTTGATGTTACCGCCGGTGCCCAGGATATTGTCGGTCAGACCAACAACGCCCAGAACTGGCTCGTCCTTGTAGTCGCCCCAGTAGAATTCATACTTCACGCCGCCCGAGATCTGCAGGCAGTTGGTGTCCGACGAGATCGTCAGGCCCGAAATGCCGAGCGAGTCGCAGACGTCCAGCGACGTCAGCACGCCCAGATCGGCTGCATAGCCAGCGGTCGAGAGACCAGCGGCGGCAATAGAACCGAGGATAAGGCTCTTGAGTTTCATTATTTGACCTCCAAAGTCAGTCATTCTTGGTGCCGGTTACCCAGCGGTTTGCCGTAACGCGACCACACTATCGTGGTGCAGTGTGTTGCCGTCGCGTTGCGACCGACAAACGATCCCATGCATGGATTCGCAAGACCCACTCTACGCATGCAAACTTTGGACGCAATCGAACAAAGCCGGTTTTGGGGCCGCCACAATATGGTTGCACCCCCAATGTTGCAGATTCAGCACACAGGCGGTAACCACTCGTTAAGGCGGGTGAATCCGGGGTTAAATTTTCTATCTTTTGAAGGGGTTAACAGGCTCTTGCCGTCATAAACGGGCAAAGTTATGCCCTTGGCGGGCTTTCACGCCGCCCATAAGGTCGCCGCAATGCCGTGGCGGGAATGTGCCGAAATCGGGACGCAATGGGGCAGCGCGCTGCCGGCAACGGGGAATATGCATGACACATCAGGACAAAGTCGCTGTTATCAGCGGGGGTAGCTCGGGGATTGGCCGGGCGGCGGCGATCGGCTTCGCCAAGGCGGGATACCGGGTGGCGATCTGCGGACGGCGTGCGGAGGCCCTGGAAGCAGTGGCGGCGGAAACCGGCGCCTATTGGGCGACATGCGACGTGACGGACCCGGCGCAGGTGGCGCATTTCTTTACCGGGCTGCGGGCGCACCATCCCCATATAGACGTGGTGTTCAACAATGCCGGGCGCTTTGCGCCGGCCCTGCCCTTCGGGGATATCGATGTGCCGACCTGGCGCGAAATGATCGATACCAACCTCAATGGCGCCTTCTATATCGCGCGCGAGGCATTTCGGGCGATGCGAGACCAGAGCCCGCAGGGCGGCCGGATCATCAACAATGGCTCGATCTCGGCGCATGCGCCCCGGCCGGGCGCGGCGAGCTATACGACGTCCAAGCACGCGATCACCGGGCTGACCAAGGCGATTTCGCTGGATGGGCGGGCATTCAACATTGCCTGCGGGCAGATCGATATCGGCAACGCCGCGACGGACATGACCAGCCACATGAATTCGGGCTCGCTGCAGGCCAATGGCACGATCATGCCGGAGCCGACATTCGATGTGGCCCACGTGGTGGATGCGCTGCTCTATATGAGCGGGTTGCCGCTGAGTGCCAATGTGCAGTTCATGACCGTGATGGCGACGACCATGCCGTATATCGGGCGGGGTTAAAGGCCGGCTGCCCGGTACACTGGCGCGCCCGATATCCAGGTGGAGCGGACATGGCGATCGGCGTCGAGGTGGACGAAGTTTGCCACCGCGCCGGGACGGAGATGACCATAGTCCGTGGCGATGCCCATGGCTTGAGCTGGGTAGAGCGAGGCCATGCGCAAGGCCTCATCGAGGGGCAGGCCTATGCTGGTGTGCATGAACTCGACAGCGTCGATCATATCGAGGTCGGCGCCGGCCAGCGTGCCATCGGCAAGGCGCAGGGCGCCGTCGGAACGGGTGATCGTTCGGCCATTCAGCGTCAGCGTCTTGATGTCGGTGCCGGTTTGGGACATGGCGTCGGTGACAAGGAAGATGCGGCCGGGGCCGGATTTGGCGCGGAGCGCGACGTCGATCGAGCCGGGATGGACGTGAATGCCGTCAGCGATCAGGCCGGCGAAGACGGTGTCATGCGCAAGGACGGCGCCGACGACGCCGGGTTCGCGGTTGCCGAGCTGGCTCATGGCATTGAAGAGATGGGTGGCCATGCTGGCGCCGGCGGTGAAGGCCGCGGCGGTTATAGCAGCACCCGCGTCGGAATGACCGATGCTGATTATGATACCGGCGGCGGACAAAGCCGCGATCTGGACCGGGGTGACGGTTTCGGCAGCGACGGTGCAGAGTAGGTTTGGCACCTGAGTGCGCGCGGCGAGCAGACGGGCCAGATCGGCCTCATCCATTGGGCGGATTAAAGCCGGGTCGTGGGTGCCCTTGCGGGCGACGGAGAGGTGGGGCCCCTCGAGGTGAAGGCCCAGGAAGCCAGGGACACGCTGCGCGGTTGCGGCGGCGCCGGCGGCGATGGCGCGGATATTGACCTCGACAGTGTCGGTAATCAGCGTGGGCAGGAGCGCGGTGGTGCCGAATTGGGCGTGCGCGGCGCAGATGGTGCGGATGCCCTCAAGCGTGGGGTCATTGTTGAACAGCACGCCGCCGCCGCCATTGACCTGCAGATCAATAAAGCCGGGCACCAGCATGCCGCCGGCCAAATGGACGGTTTGGGCATTGGTGGGAACAGCACTCGCCTCGATCATGCCACTGACTTGGCCGAACTCGATCAGCAGGGCTGCGTCGTCCTGCCAATCGTGCCCATCGAAAATGCTGGCGCCTGTTACCGCGAGAAGATCGCTCATACCGTCTCGGTCACCTTTTTGAGCAGGCGCGGCTCATCGGGGTTGAGGCCGCGATGGCGGGCGAGCGCTTCAACGAAGCCATAGAAGGAGACGATGAGGGCCAGCGGGTCGGTGATGGGATGGCCGGTGGCCGCGAAGGGCAGACGCGTGGCCGGGCCGGCCAGATCGCTGGTAAGGAAGGCCAAGGCGCCCTGCCCGGCCAGCTTATGCGCCATTTCGGCGACGGAGGGTTCAGCGGCATCGCGGGCGGCCAAAGCCAGCACGGGATAGCCCGGGGTTACGATGGAGACCGGGCCGTGCATCACTTCGGCGGAGCTATAGGATTCGGCCTGGACGCCGCAGGTTTCCTTGAACTTGAGCGCTGCTTCATTGGCGATGGCCCAGCCGGGACCGCGCCCGAGGACATAGAGCGCATTGTGGCCATCAAGGGCGCCGATCAGTTCGGACCAGTCGCAGGCAACCGCGGCGGCCAGCGATTCCGGCAGAGCATGAACGGCGCGGGACAAGTCGGCGTCACCGCTCCACTCGGCTAGCAAAGCCAGGCCGGCAACGATGGAGGACGCGAAGGTTTTGGTCGCGGCAACCGATTTTTCGACGCCGGCATGCAGGTCGATGGTGAAATCGGCGCTTTCGGCCAGTGGCGAGGTGGCGGTATTGGTGATGGCAATCGTAGTAGCGCCACCGCGCTTGGCGGATTGAGCCATGCCGACAATGTCGGGGCTTTTGCCGGACTGGGAAATGGCGATGGCCACCGCGCGATCAAGCCGGAGCTGCTTGTTGTAGATCGAGGCAATCGAGGGACCGATGGAGGCCACCGGCAAGCCCAGCGTCAGTTCGATGGCATATTTGAGATAGGTAGAGGCGTGGTCGGACGAGCCGCGCGCCACGGTGGCGACCAGAGAGGGGTCCCGATCGCGCAGAGCGGCGGCAGCGGCGGTGATGACCGGCGCGCTCTTGTCGAGGAAATTGGCCACGGCGCTCGGGATCTCATCGATCTCGCGGCGCATATGGGTCTGGTTCGTCATGGTTTGGAGGCTCCAGTGGACGGCGTGTCTCCGATCCGCAGTTCGGCGACGAAGTCATAGGTATCGCCCCGGTAGATGGAGCGGGTGAATTCGATAACCCGGCCAGAGGCCAGATAGGATGTGCGCTCGATATTGAGGCTGGCCGAGCCGGGGGCAACCTGCAGCAGATCGGCATCGTCAGCGCCCAGATTGGCGGCCCGGATGCGCTGGATGGCACGGATGGGCCGATTGCCGGAGCGTTCGAGCAGCTTATAGAGCGAATCCGAAACGACAGCCGGATCCGGCAGCACACGGGCGGAGAGGCTCGCCCGCTCGATGGCTAGCGGGGTATCGCCGGTGAGCCGCAGGCGGGCGATGCGAGAGACATGCTCGCCGGGCGACAGGCCAAGGATAACGGTCTCCTCCGGCGAGGGAAGATAGAGGCCGCGATCAAGCCATTCGGAGCGCACGGCCATGCCGCGGCGAGCCATGTCTTCGGTGAAGGAGGTGAGTTGGGACAGCGATTGCTCGACGCGCTGCGGCTGGGGGGCGACGAAAGTGCCCGAGCCGTGCCGCTGCACGAGAACACCATCCTGCACCAGTTGCAGCACCGCCTTGCGGACGGTGACGCGGGACACATCGACCTTGAGCGCCAGATCGCGCTCGGAGGGCAGCGCATCGCCAGGGCTGATGGCGCCCTTGTTGATGGCGTCCTCGATCCAGCGCTTGAGCTGGAGATAAAGCGGGCCGCCAGTGGGCAGGACCACCGGGCCCTCGAAAAACAAACTATTGGTCAGGTCAGCCACGGCTCCCCCGCATAAGACGCTAGCGCTTGCCCGCATCAAGATACCAATAAAATACCATTCACCAAGCCAAAAATGACTCCTGAGGGCGATTGGCCGGGCATAAGCGGATAATTCCTTGTCGTTTCGGCAAAGTGAGGCTGCCAGCGTCACCCCGGCGAGAGTGAGTGCGGAAGTGGTATTTTTTTGGCATTACCCGGCGAAAAGCCAGTTGATGCGATAAAAAGTAGAAAAAAGAGCATGGCTTTGTCGAAAAGCCGCTAGGCGGCTCGTCGATAGCTTGAACCCGCGACACACGGAGATTGCCAAATGACTGCTCAAGCCAACGCCACCCAGGACACCAATCGCGACCTCGTGCTGACCCGGCTGATCGATGCGCCGCGCGAGAAGCTCTATGCCGCCTGGACGCAGCCTGAGTTGCTGACGCAATGGTTTGCGCCCAAGCCCTGGTCGACGCCGAGGGCGGTGCTGGATGTGCGGGCCGGTGGCGCCTGCGTAGTGACGATGGCCGACGAAAGCGGCACCGAATATCCAAATCCAGGGCAATATGTGGAGGTCGTGCCCAACGAAAAGCTGGTGTTCACCGATGCCTATATCGGGGACTGGGAGCCCTCGGCCAAGCCGTTCATGACGGTGATCCTGACCTTCACCGAAGAGGCCGGCAAGACGCAGTACACGGCGATCGCCCGCCACTGGACTGCGGAAGACCGCAAAAGCCACGAAGATATGGGGTTCCATGAGGGATGGGGCATGTGCACCGACCAGTTGGAAGAACTGGTCAAGCGCATCTGAGGCGGACCAACGCTGTGTGACGCCGTAGCAAAGGTTGTGGCCGCAAAGGCTGCACTTAGGCCAGATACGCGCATAGCTTGCCTTCTGCGCCCATTATGTCAGGCTCCTTGATGTCGAGTCCCTTTCTTGAGGAGGAAAACAATGGGTTTTGACGGTGTAGGCTGGCTTGCGGCAATCATCATCGGCGGTGTTGCCGGGTGGCTGGCCAAACAGTTCATGCAGACCAATACAGGGCTGCTCATGAACATCCTTCTGGGCATTGTCGGCGCCATCGTCGCCAGCCTGGTGCTCGGGCTATTGGGCATCTCGTTTGGCGGGTGGATCGGCTATCTGATTGCCGGCTTCATCGGCGCCTGCATCATCATCGCGATCGGCCGCGCCGTTACGCGCTGAGTTTTGTCATCGCACTGGACCCCGAGCGTCTGCCCGGGGTCAGCCTCGTCGACGTGCCGCCGTCCCGAGACTCTTCGACTCGATACTGCGCCTAGATCCTAAGGGGCAAAACAGAGCTAGGGGAAAGTGGCGGAGAGGATGGGATTCGAACCCACGAGACCCTTTTGAGATCTGCGCCCTTAGCAGGGGCGTGCCTTCGGCCACTCGGCCACCTCTCCGACAAGGGGTGGATAGCGGGCAGGTTCCTGGATGGCAAGTGGTTTCTGACGATGGGTGTGGAAGATGGCGAATGGCGCCGCCCTGGGAGCGGCGCCGAAGGTTTATTTGCCGACGAGCAGGCCCCTGGTGACGGCGGGGCGGGCGGCCAGACGCTCCATCCAGGCTTTCACATTGGGAAATTCCTCGATGTCCTGGCTTTGGTTCTTCCAGCCCTGGGCCCAGCCGATGGTGGCGATATCGGCGATGGAATAATCGCCGGCGATGTAGTCGCGGCCTTCGAGCTGCTTGTTCAGCACGCCATAGAGGCGCTTGGTCTCGTCGATATAGCGCTTTTGTGCATAGGGCAGCTTTTCGGGCGCGTAGAGATTGAAGTGGTGGTTCTGGCCGAGCATGGGGCCGAAGCCGCCGACCTGCCAGAACAGCCATTCATCGACCTTGACCTGGGCACGCTGGTCGGTGGGGTAGAGCTTGCCGAATTTGAGGGCGAGATATTTCAGAATCGCGCCGGATTCGAAGATCGAGATCGGCTCGCCCCCCGGCCCTTCTGGATCGATGATGGCGGGGATTTTGTTATTGGGCGAGATGGCGAGGAAATCGGGGGCGAATTGCTCCCCTTTGCCGATATCAATGCGGTGATAGGTGTAGGGGACGCCCAGCTCTTCGAGCATGATGTGGAGTTTCTGCCCGTTCGGGGTGGGCAGCGAATAGGCTTCGATCGGCTTGGTCTGGGTGGTCATGGCACGTCCCGTTACTAAGGTGTGGGCAGATATATCGGCGGGAGACGATGGATGGCAAGGCCGGGGTAAGCAGCCCTGCCATCCACAAGCGTCAAAGCCCTATTCCCGCGACAGCCGCAGCTGGGGATGGCCATTGCTGGTATGGGCGGGCGAAACGCCATTGATACCAATCGTGGCGGTAACGCGCTGGCGGAAGGCGGAGAACAGCTCGGAGGTAACCACATCGACGGGCTCGTCGAATTTGATGGTCACCTGGTAGTGCTGCATATCGCTGAGCAATTGGACGCCAATGACGAGACCACGGAAATTCTGGCCAAGGTAAGTGCCCTTGACGCGGTGGCCGACCTGGACGGGCGAGGCCACGCGTTCGGGCAACATGGCGCGGGCGGTGTTCCAATCGCGATAGCCATGGGCCTTGGCGATGGATTCGAGCGCGGCGCCATGGGTGATGGGTTCACCGGTGCGGGCGCGTTCGTCGCGATAGGCCTTGGCTTCGGATTTCAGCGTTTGAATGCTGGGAGTATCGAGCGAAAAAGACATGAAAAGGTCCTCTCATTTGCATGAGGCTGCTCAAATCACGGGAGCTCGCATTGCCATGAAGCGCCTCGCAAAGATGAACCAGTTTCCTGGATGTCTTGGCTTAACGAGCTGGACTTCACCATCGGAAATTGCTTTCCGGCGAGCGGCGGGTGCCAGTAACCTTGCCGACAGATGAGGCGTTGCGCCCGGTTTGTCAACTTCATGGCTGGGATGCGCCATCAAGCGGGCTGATGGGCGGATCAGACAAATGTGTTGGGCAATGGCCTTTCCAGCGGCTAGGGCTTTCTGGAGGCGGAGGACTATAGCGTGTTTGAAGTATTGTTGCTGATTGCGGGGCTGGTGGGTGGCGCGTTGAACTCGCTGGCGGGGGGCGGCTCGTTCATCGTGTTTCCGGCGCTGCTGGCGGTGGGGGTGCCGCCGGTGATCGCTAATGCATCCAACACCTATGCCGCCCTGCCCGGCTATGCCAGCGGCGCGGTGGGTTACTGGCATGCCATAACCAAGCACAAGGACCGGCTGGCGCTCTATTCCATCATTTCGGTGATCTTCGGCTGGGTTGGGGCCGAATTGCTGCTGGTGGTGTCGGACGAGCAATTCTCGCTGGTCGTGCCCTGGCTCATGCTGTTCGCGGTGTTGCTGTTTGCGTTTGGCAACCGGCTCAATGCCTTTGTGGCGGCGCATAGTGGCGGACGGCGGGGGATGAAGCTGGCCGGGACGGTACTGCTGCTGGTGTTCCTCGCCGGGGTTTGCGTCTATGGCGGGTTCTTCAATGCGGGTCTCGGAATCCTGCTGCTGGCGTTTCTTGCCACTGCGGGGATGAGCGACATTCATGCCATGAACGGGCTCAAGCTGTGGATTTCCACATTGGTGGCGCTGGTGGCTGTGGTGCGGTTTGCGCTGAATGGATCGATCGATTGGTATCATGGCTCCATCGCGCTGGTGGGGGTGACCGTGGGTGGATATCTGGCGGCCCGCAACGCGCATCGCGTGCCGACCGGAGTGATCCGGGCAGCGGTGATTGTATATGGGGTGTTTATGACCGGGTATTTCTTTTGGGGGGCTTATGCCTGAAGTCTCTCCCCTTGAGGGAGAAGGTGCCCTTCTAGGCTTCTGGCATGGGATGACGCAGAACCCCTCACCCTGATCATTCTGCTGAACGCAGAATGATCTGTCCCTCTCCCACAAGGGGCGAGGGTTGACGACTGATAGTTCGGCGTCAGTCGGATTTTCTGATCCAGACGGCCGCGTCGTGGAAGGTGGCGCCGCCGAAGGGAGGCGCGGGGGTGGCGTTGGTTAGGGTGTTGATGCCCTTGCCGCCCCGGTGGGATTTGTTTTGGTGCAGGCCTTCGGCGATGAGGACGCCGGTGGGCAGACCGGTGCGGATGCGGGCGGTGAGGTGGACGCTGCCGCGGCGATTGCCCAGGGTGACGAATTGGCCTTCCGCGATGCCCAGGCGCGTGGCGTCGTCGGGGTGGATGAAGACCGAGGGGACGCCTTCGCGCTTCTGGCTGCCCGGGGTTTCGTTGAAGGACGAATTGAGGAAGGCCCGGGCCGGGCTGGTGGCGAGGCGGAACGGGTGTTCGGCGTCGGTCTGTTCGATGACGTCCCAATGGTCGGCAAAGCGCGGCATATCGGCGGGGTCGCAGGTCCAGAGATAGCCCTTCTTGTCGGCGGCGCCCTGCCAATTGGCGGAAAAGCGGAAGCGCTTGTCGGGCCAGGCGAAGCCATCGGCATAGCGGGCGACGGCGTCGGGGCGTTCGCGATCGACAAAGCCGGTTTTTTCGATCTCGTTGAGATCGCCATAATTGGAGCGGTGGAAGGTTTCGGCGACGAGGTCGCGGTCGCCGGTTTTGAAGCTCGCGTCATCGAGGCCGAGACGCAGCGCCAGGGCGTTGATGACTTCGTGGTTGGAACGGGTTTCGCCGGGACGCTCGATAACGGCGGGGCCATAGAGCACCCGGGTGTGGCCGCCACGGGTGTAATAATCGTTGTGCTCGAGGAACATGGTGGCGGGCAGGACGATATCGGCCAGCTCGGCCGTTTCGGTCATGAACTGTTCGTGGACGACAAGGAACAGGTCTTCGCGAGCCAGGCCCTGGCGCGCCAAAGTTTGGTCGGGGGCGACCGAGGCGGGATTGGTGTTCTGCACGATCATGGCCATGACCGGGCCGCCGTTTTTCAACGCCTTGGCATTGCCGGTGAGGATGGGGCCGATCTCGGACATGTCGAGCCAGCGCGGATCGCCCTTTTGCAGATGCGGGCCCGTGATGCGGGATTTGTCGAGTTGCCAGGTGCCCGAATTGGAATGGAAAGCACCGCCGCCGCGATGCTGCCAGGCGCCGGTCATCGCAGGGATGCAGAGAGCGGCATGCATGGCGGTGGCGCCGTTGCGCTGGCGGGTGAAGCCATAGCCGAGGCGGAAGTATGAACGCGGCGTGGTGCCGACGAGATGGGCAAATTGGGTGATCTGCTCGACGCTGAGGCCGGTGATTTCGGCGGCCCATTCCGGGGCTTTGGTGGCCAGATGGGCTTCGAAATCGGGGCCGAAATCGGTGAATTTTGCCATATAGGCGCGGTCGGCGAGATTGTCGCGCAGCAGGATATGCATGACGGCCACGGCCAGGGCGCCATCGGTGCCGGGGCGCAGGACAAGGCCCAGATCGGCCTGGGCCATGGTGGCGGTTTCGTAGATGTCGATGACGACAACCTTGGCGCCGCGCTCCTTTTTGGCCCGCA
Organism: Devosia sp. ZW T5_3; assembly: GCF_044987315.1. Classification (NCBI taxonomy): domain Bacteria; kingdom Pseudomonadati; phylum Pseudomonadota; class Alphaproteobacteria; order Hyphomicrobiales; family Devosiaceae; genus Devosia; species Devosia sp. ZW T5_3. The sequence continues at coordinate 928 of NZ_JBJDRE010000018.1, read as the reverse complement.
TGGCATGGGTCATGACATTGACCTGGGTGTGCACCGCATTGGTGCCCCAGATGACGACACAATCGCTTTCGGCCATTTGCTCGGGATTGACCCCGCCGAGCATGCCGGTGCCGGCGATATAGCCGGGCCAGGCAGTGCCGGTGCAGATGGTGTCGTATTGACGGGAATAGCCCTTGGCGGCGCGGAGGCGATCAATGCCATCGCGCTGCACATGGCCCATCGTGCCGGCGTAATAATAGGGCCAGATGGCCTCGGCGCCGTGCTCGGCTTCGATCTGGCTGAAGCGGGCGGCGATTTCGTCCAGCGCTTCGTCCCAGCCGATCTGCTGCCACTGGCCGCTGCCCTTGGGGCCGATGCGGCGCAGGGGATGGGTCAGGCGATCGGGGTGGTGGATGCGCTCGGCGTAACGGGCGACTTTTTCGCAGATGACGCCGGCGGTATAGGGATCGTCCTTGGCGCCACGGACGCGGCCGATGGCGTGGTCGTCGATGATGTCCACATCCAGCGCGCAGGCGGAGGGGCAATCATGCGGGCAAACCGAACGGGCGGTGCGAAGGGCGACTGGTTTGTTCATGGGACCAAAATAGCGCAGGGGCGAAGGGGCGTCCAAGCGATTGTTTTGATCGCGGGATCAAGGGGCGTGATGGGCGTGCGGAAGCGCCGCCTGGCGCGGTTCTCGGATGGACGGACGGACCCCGAGACGGCTTTCGCCTCGTGATGGGTTTAAAAATGAGGCGGACGCCACCTCGGGGTGACGGGACTTTATCGGACGGCGCGATCGCAGGCCCCAGCGCTCGCCGTAGCTCCCGCCCGATTGCCTCGTCCGCTCGACCCGGAGCGGAGCGCGACCTCCCCTCCCCCGGCTGGCTCCCGGACGCTCGTCGCTGCAGCGCCGCCCGTAACCCGGAAGATGGAGGGAGTATGCGGG
>NZ_JBJDRE010000017.1:0-101261 GCF_044987315.1 Devosia sp. ZW T5_3 | reverse complement strand
GAACATGGCCTCGCCCGCCCCCGTCAGCACCGCCCCGATCTGCCCCATCAGCCCGATATCGGCGCAACCGATCGATCCCGTGCGCCGCACCACCGGCACCACATCGGCCGAGAGCAGCGCCAGATACGCCTCCACCAGATCGGTGGTGCACCCCACCCGTCCGGTCAGCGCCATATTGACGCGAATAGCCATGGCCGTCCGCACGATCGGATTGGAAAACGCTTCACCCGTGCCGAAGTGATGTGCCCGCACCAGTCCCAGATTGAAGGCGTCGAGCTGGTCGGGCGTCCACTCCACATCCTTCATGGCCCCAACGCCCGTGGTCGAGCCATAAACCGGCTGCCCCGCCGCAATGGCCTGCTCGACCACTTCGCGCGCCGCCGCCACCCGCATCATGGCATCGGGATCGGCCACCAGCCGCACCTTGCGCGCGCCGATCCGGGCAAGATCGGCAAAGCTCAGCGGCTTGCCGCTCAGGGTGATGGGAAGGCCGGTTATGCTCATTGCCAGTTCGTTCATAAGCAGCACGCTATTGGATCGCACGCAGGGATGGGATATCCCAAATACTGAACAGGCTATGCGGTTTTTCTAAGCATGAACCGGGCCTGCTCAGATGGTGGGCAGATGGATACGGCAAGCTTGATCGCCATGGACCTGGTCTTGCGCACGCGCAGCCTGCGGGGCGCCGCGCGCACATTGAACCGCCCCGTCTCCACTATTGCTGCGGCCATCGCCAGGGTCGAGGCGGAAATCTCGGTGCGGCTGGTGGAAAAGGCCGGGTCCGGCCTCGTCGCCAGCCTCGAAGCCATTCGGCTGGAACCGGAAATCGCCGCAGCCGCCCAGCTAGCCCGCCAGATCACCGGGGATCGCGCTATCAAGTTCGAAGCATTGGAGCGGTTCGGGCAAGTGGTGGCGCAAGGCAGCATTCGCCGCGCCGCCCGCGCCCTCGGCATGGGCCAGCCGCAATTGACCCGCCAGGTCACCCATCTCGAAGCCCTGCTCGGCGCCTCGCTTCTCGCACGCGGCAGTGCCGGCTCCTCGGTCACCGAGCAAGGCGCTGCCTTGGCCGCCAATGCCGAAAACCTGCTGACCGCTTGGCGAAACATCTCTCGCGCTGCCGAAGAGCGTTTCCGCAAATCCGCCGCCACCGCCCGGCTGGGCTCGATCATCCCCCTTGGCTATGAAAGCGAGATCGCCAGGCTCCTCGCCAACCTCGCCGCCCGCTGGCTCGACGAGCGTCCCCGCGCCCCGCTCTTTGTCAGCTCCACCACGGCCGAGGACCTATTGGCCGGCCTCAAGAAAGGCCTGTTCGACGCCGCCTTTCTCGATATCGATCACCTCCCCGCCGATCTCGATGGCCGCATTGTCAGCACCACGCCCCTCGCCGTGGTTAGCACCCAGCCCGCCGGCAGCATTGCCGATGCGCTGCTCTTGAGCCCGCTGGCCGTGCCCAGCGCCCGCAGCGGTCTGCGTCAGCGCATCAATCGCATTCTCGATGACCATCTGAGCGATACCGAGCGCAGCGCCATACGCCTCATCGAGATCGACTCGATCCCGGTCATTCTCAATCTGGTGCTGCATCACGGTTTCGTCTCGGTGCTGCCGCAGGCCTCCGTCGCCCGCATTCGCGGCGATCTGACGCAAATGCCGCTGCCCGCCCGCTATGACATGGCCTTTCAGCTCTGCTGGCCGCGCGGCAATGCCACAATTGCCCAGGCAATCCTCTCCACCATCGACCGAGCCGCGCCCGAAAGTCTCATTGTCAACAGCGGTGAACGCGTTACTCATCGCCAGGATCAATCGACAGTCAGCTGAGTGTCGATTGGTCCCGAATGGAGCCTCCGACCGTGCAGACACAGCTGACCGACCACCCCTATCGCACTGCCATCATGGACGAGGTGCATGCGCGCCCCGTCGAGATTATCGAAGCGGAATGCCGCATTCGCCGGCTGGTCTTTGTCATGCCCTCCGAAGCCGGCGCCATGATGCGCGTGTTTCACCGTTTCGAGCAATTCTGCCGCGATGCTGGCGTTGCCGTGCCCGGCCCATCGAGCCGCCAGCATGGTTTTGACCGCGACAACCGGCACATTACCTGGGAATTCCACACCGAATTCGTCACCATCACCTGGCGCAGCGCGCTCACGGACAAGCAGAACTATCCCGACGGTATTGGCCTCGCTGCCATCGAGGATGGCTTGCTCATCGGCGCCACCCGCATCGATGTTATTGCCGACAAGACCGTGCCCGAAGCCCTGCTGCCCGCCTTCTCGCTGCCCAGCCTCTGCGTCGCCGATGTCGAAAGCGGCAAGGCGCAGGTCGCGACCGATTTCGTGCCCGATGCCGACAAGTTCACCCGCTTCGAATTTGCCGCTGGCGGCCTCTCGGTCCTGCGCCGCTCGATCATCATCCGACGGCTGCTGGAAGTGGAAACCTACCGCACCATGGCCCTGCTCGCTTTGCCGCTGGCCCGCGAAGTTTCCCCCAGCCTGCGCGCCACCGAGATCGAACTAACCGCCTTGATGGAGAGCCTGTCGGAAGCCACCACGTCCGAGACCGTCCAGACCGCGCTCACCGCGCTCGACGCCCTTTCGGTCCGTTCGGGCCAGCTCTCCGAGCGGCTGGGCTATCGCTTTGCCGCCTGCCACGCCTATGGCGATATCCTGCGCACGCGCCTCGCCGGCCTGCGCGAAAGCTCGACTGCTTTCGGCTCCAGCCTCACCCACTATATCGGCAACCGGGTCGACCCGGGCCTTGCGACCTGCGCCGCCATGGAAAAGCGGCTTTCCGTTCTTTCGAGCAAGATCGAGCGCGCCATTAGCCTGCTCAATGTCCGCATCAGCGTGGATATGCAGCAGCAGAACAATGCCGTGCTCGACAATATCGCCCAAACCGCCCGCAGCCAGTTCTACCTGCAACGCACGGTGGAGGGTCTCTCCACCATCGCCATCAGCTATTACCTGCTCGGCATCCTCAGCTACATGCTGGCCGGCCCCTTGGAAGAGTTCCACTTCAACAAAGTCATGACCCTCTCCATCGCCGCTCCCTTCGTAGTGCTCGCCGTCTGGCTCATGGCCCGCAGCGTGCGGAAGGCTCACACTGTTAAGTGATCAATTAAGCGTTGTGGCGGGGCCAGGCGAATACTAAAGTGATCACTTAACCGGAGTGATCATTATGGCCCGTTATCTGATACAGTTGCTGGAAGCCCGCAAGCGGATGTGGGCATTGCGGCTTGAGCGCTTGGCGGCCTATCTGGCGAAGAACTAGGGAAGGCACTGAACCTTCCTCGCCCCTTGCTTCGATCCCCGCACACCCCACAATGTCATTCCCGCGAAAGCGGGAACCTCCGTTTCCTTCTCTAGCCCCCTAAAACAGAGGTCCCCGCTTTCGCGGGGATGACACCGTGGTTGGGAGCTGAGTGTGTGACTACTTCATCCAAAACATCGGCACGAGATCGGTGGACAGCGGCTCGTTCTGCTCATTGGTTGCCATCACGTCGGCCATATGCGCCCACCAGCGCTTCATCACGTCGGTACCCGGCAGATCGCCCATCGTATGGTCCACCCGCCGCCATAGCACGCCGAACAGGATATTGGTCTCTTCGTCCAGATGGATCGAATAGTCCTTCACTCCGGCCTCATGCAGCAGTTCGACCAGCTCGGGGAAGATCTCGTCATGGCGCTTCTTGTATTCCGCCGCCATGCCGGGGTTCAGAAGCATCTTGAACGCATGCTTTTCGTAGCCGCCATCCGCGATCATGCGCGCTGCCTCCACATTCTGAACAGGATGGGCAGTGCGATCACCGTGATCAGCAGCCCGCCGATAAAGATCGACATGACGATCCCCGGCACATTGAGCAGCCCCAGCCCGAAGGTCACCAGCCCCATGATCAGCGCCGCCAGCACGACGCCGACAATCGAGCCTGCCCCGCCCAGGATCGACACCCCGCCCAGCACCACCATGGTGATGGCCTCAAGCTCGAAGCCCTCCGCAATGGACGGTCGGGTAGAGCCCAGCCGCGCCGTTAGCAGCACGGAAGCGATCCCGCTCATCAGCCCCGTCAGGCAGAACAGGATGAACTTGATGCGATCGACGCGAACGCCGGAGAATTGCGCCGCCACATCATTATTGCCGATGGCAAACACCCGCCGCCCGAAATTGGTGCGGTGCAGCAGCACGAAATAGATCACTGCGAAAACCAGGAACAGCACCAGCTCAAACGAGATCACCCACCACACATAGCCCTGCCCGAACCAAGTGAAGCTGGTCGGATAACCCTTGAAGCTCTGGTCACCCAAAATGATGTAGGAAATGCCGCGGAACAGGCTCATCGTGCCGATCGTGACCACGATGGAGGGCAGTTTCAGCCCCGTTACCAGAAAGCCGTTGAACGCCCCGCACAGCAGCCCCACGCCTACACCGACCGCTACCAGCACCGGCGTATCGGCGCCATATTGCAGCGCCAGCCCCATCAAGGTGGAGGCCAGTGCAATGATCGCGGCCACCGACAGATCGATTTCGCCCGAGATGATCAGCAGCGCCATGGCCAGGGCGATCAGCGCCTTTTCGGTGAAGTTGAACGTCATATCGCTCAGGCTCCACTCATTGAGGAAGTGAGGCGAGGCGTTGGAAAAGAAGATGAAAACCACTACCGCCACGAGAACCAGCAGGCTCTCCCAGCTCAACAGCGTGGACGTCAGCGGATTATCGAGCCGATTGGGCAGCTGGCGCCCGGTTGTTACGTCAGACATGGGCCGCCTCCGCCGTTTTCAAAATCACGCGGCCCTTGCGCCGTTCGCCCCGCGCATTGAGGATCACCGCCAATAGGATCGCCGTGCCGGAAATGGCCATCTGCCAGAACGGGGAAATATTGATCACCGGCAGCGCATTGTTGATCACGCCCAGGAACAGTGCCCCCAGCAGCGCCCCGGCCACCGTGCCGATACCACCGGCAATCGAAATGCCCCCGATCACGCAGGCCGCGACGATGGTCAGCTCATACCCGCTCGCGACTTCCACCGAAGCGATCACATAGCGCGAAATCCAGAGATAACCGCACAGCCCCGACACCGCCCCCGCCAGCACGAAGGCCATGAACTTGGTCAGCCCGACATTGATGCCGGTATAGACCGAGGCCGTCGGATTGACCCCGATGGCATAGAGCGCCCGGCCCAAAGGCGTGCGCGTCATCAGCAGGAAAAACAGGATCGCGACGACAATGGCGATCCAGCTCAACACCGGCAGCCCCAGCACCACAGCGCGCTGCAGTTGAATAAAGTCCGGGCTCATCTGCGCCGCATTGACCCAGGCGCCGCCCGAAATGACGAAGACCAGCCCGCGGAAAATGGTCAGCGTGCCCAGCGTCACGACGATTGGCGGAATATTGAGCTTCCACACCAGCACGCCATTGAACGCGCCGAGCAGGCCCCCGATCACCACGCAGAGCGCCATGATCAGCGGAATGGGAATGGCGGGATAGGCCGCGTTGAGCATGGCCGCGATCATCCCGGTCAGCGCCAGATTGGCCGCCATGCTGAGATCGATCGAGCGGGTGAGGATCACCGCCATCTGCCCCAAAGCCAGCATCATCAGGATCGATGTGTCGTTGAAAATGGTCAGCAGGTTCCCCGGCTGGGAAAAGCGCGGGAAGCGCAGTGTCACCAGGATGATGACGGCGATAATGGCCAAGCCCAGCCAGATTTCACGATGTTTGGCGAGCGACTTCATGCTGCGGCTTCCTCGGCGATACCGGCGGCCAGGCGCACCAGCGTTTCGGGGGCCAGCCCCTTATTGTCCAATGTGTCCACGATCCGCCCTTCGCGCATCACCACGATCCGGTCGCTCATGCCCATGACTTCGGGCAGTTCGGACGACACCATGATCACGCTCAGCCCCTGCGCCACCAGCTCGGCCATAAAGCCATGCACCGCAGCCTTGGAGCCGATGTCGATGCCCTTGGTGGGCTCATCCAGAATGATCACCTTGGGCAGCGTCGCCAGCCATTTGGCGATCACCACTTTCTGCTGGTTGCCGCCCGACAGGGTCGACACATTCTGGCTCAGCGAGGATGCCCGCAGGTCCAGCCGCTCGGTATAGGTCCGCGCCAGCTTGAATTCCTCGGCCATTCGCAAAAAGCCTGAACGCGAGGTCTTTTGCAGCGAGGGCAGCGAGACATTCATGAAAATCGGTTCGCCCGTAATCACGCCCTGCTTGCCGCGCTCCTCGGGCACATAAACAATCCCCGCCTCGACCGCATCTGCAGGAGACTTGGGGTTGATCACCGCTCCATCCAGCACCAGCGCGCCATGCGAAGGCCGCGTCATGCCGAATACGGCCTGCATCACTTCGCTGCGCCCCGCGCCCACCAGCCCGTAGAACCCCAGGATTTCCCCCTTGCGCACGGCAAAGGAAATATCGGCAAATTCGGTCGGGTGGCTCAGCCCCTTCGCCTCGAGCACCACATCGCCGATCTCGGCCTTGCGCTCGGGGAAAATGTGATCGACCGAGCGCCCGACCATCAGCTTGACGATGTCGCTCTGCTTGGTGTCCTTGATCAGCCCCTTGCCCACCTGCTCGCCGTCGCGGAACACGGTGAAACGGTCGGCAATACGGTAGATTTCATCGAATTTGTGGCTGATGAACAGGATCGCCTTGCCGTCCTGCTTGAGCAGATCGATCAGCACGTAAAGCTCTTCGATCTCCTTCTGGCTCAGCGCCGCAGTCGGCTCGTCCATGATCACGACCTGCGCATCGATGGACAGCGCCCGCGCCACCGCGACCAGGTGCTTTTTGGCAATGCCCAATTCCTTGAGCTTGATATCGGGATCGATCCCCGCGGCCATCGACTCCAGCGTCTTGCGCGATTCGGCGCGCATGGTCTTCCAGTCGATCATGCCGAAGCGATTGCGCGGGGCATGGCCGAGATAGATGTTTTCGGCCACCGTCAGCTCGTCGAACAGCACGGTTTCCTGATGGATCGCCGTCACGCCCGCTTTAAACGCCGAATGCGCCGTGGGCAGGCTCAGCGCCTTGCCCGATACTGTGATCTGGCCTTCATCGGGCTGATAAATCCCGGTCATGATCTTGACCAGCGTCGACTTGCCGGCCCCGTTTTCGCCGATCAGCGCGGTCACTTGGCCGGGATAGAGCTCCAGCGACACATTATGCAGCGCCCGCACGCCGGGAAACGTCTTGGTGATACCGGCGAGAGTGAGGATGGGGTCTTGGTTCATGTCGGATGTCTTTGTCTTTCACCAAGTCATTCCCGCGAAAGCGGGAACCGCCGTTTTCTGAAACAGGGGTTCCCGCTTTCGCGGGAATGACTCCGCGGGAGAAGGAGGCCCGGCGCCGAAGCGCCGGACCAGTAGCGGGATCAATAGATCTTGGAGAATTCTTCGATATTGGACTTGTCGAACTGGAACGGCGCGGCCATTGGGGCCGAGTTGGTGTCGTCCAGCGTGATTTCGCCAACGCGGCCGATCGAGAACACGGCGCCTGGCTTGGCTTCTTCGCCCTTGATCAGGTCATTGGCCAGATAGATAGCCGAGTAACCCAGATCGATCGGGTTCCACAAAGCCACGGCCTGCGACGCGCCATTGTCGATGAACTGCTTGAACTCGCTTGGCAGAGCCAGGCCGGTCACGTTGATCTTGCCGATCAGGTTCTGGTCGGTCACCACCTGGGCGGCAGCCACGACGCCGACAGTGGTCGGGGCAATGATGGCCTTGAGGTTGGGGTAGGATGCGATCAGGCCCTTGGCTTCGTCGGTCGACTTCACCGAGTCATCGTCGCCATAGACGGTTGCCACCAGATTGATGTTTGGGAACTTCTCGGGCAGCACGGCCTTGGCGGCTTCGATCCAGGCATTCTGGTTGGTCGCGGTCGAGGCGGCCGACAGGATCGCCACGTCACCACCTTCAGGCAGATAGTCGGCTGCCAGCTTGATGATGGTCTCGCCGATCAGATTGGTGTCGGACGGATTGAGGTGGATCTGGCGGCCGGCTTCGGCAACGCCGCTATCAAACGAGATCACCTTGATGCCGCGCTGCATGGCCTTCTGCAATGCCGGCACCAGAGCGTCCGGGTCATTGGCCGAGATGGCGATGGCGTCGACCTGCTGGGCGATCAGCGAGTTGATGACTTCGATCTGGGCTTCGGCAGTGGCAGCGGTCGGGCCGGTATAGATGACTTCGACGTCACCCAGTTCCTTGGCCGCTTCCTGGGCGCCCTTGTTGGCGGCGTCGAAGAAGCCGTTACCCAGCGACTTGACGACCAGTGCAATGCGGGTCTGGGCGAAAGCGGGGCTGGCGAGGAGCACTGCCACGGCAGTGGTCGCGGCCAGGACTTTAAGCAGTTTCATTTTATTCCCTCCCTGGGACGTTTGGTCTTACGATTTGGCTCAAGCCACCGAATTTCGGACGGCCTCAGCGCTGGTTTCCACGACGATGAGCCGCACGCCTGCCGTTTCGAGCATTTGGCGGTCTGCGTCGCGGATGCCGCTGTCGGTGATGACAGCGGTTATTCGGTCGAGCCCACACAGGATGAGGCTCGATCTGCCCGAAAACTTGGATGAATCTGCCAGCACGATCAGCTCATCCGCCTGGCCGATCAGGCCCAGTTCGGACTGAACGATCATCGGATCGGCTTCCATCAAGCCGTGCTGGCCGATGCCCTGGCAGCCGATGAACATGCGCTTGGCGTAAAAATGGGAGGCCACCACGCCGCCAAAGGGCGACAGGATGACATTCTGCTCGCGATAGATGGTGCCACCGGGAATAACCACGGAATTGCGCGAATTCTGGATCAGGAATTCGGCGATGGCGAAGGAATTGGTGAACACGCTCAGCCGCCGCGCCGTCAGGTGATGCACCATCTGGTAGGTGGTCGTGCCGCCATTGATGATGATTGGCTCGCCATCCCGACACAGCTCCGCCGCTGCGCGGGCAATGGCGCGCTTGGCAGTCATGTTGATGGTTTCGTTCACGGAGAAGGGCCGGCCCATCAACCCACCCTGCTCGGGCGGATTGACCGCTTCGGCGCCGCCGCGCACCCGGCGCAGCTGGCCTTGCACATGCAGCGCCGCAATGTCCCGGCGGATCGTCGCTTCCGAGGTGCCGGTCATATCCACCAGCTCGGCGACAGTCGCGACGGGCCGTGCCTGGACGGCGGCCAGAATGACCCTGTGGCGCTCGGTTTCGTGCAAATGACTTCTCCCTGGGCCTTTGAGTTTCATCAAAACCAATCAGTGTCAATCATGATTTTGCCACGACCGATCAGTATCGACGAAATCTGATCGTTGATGATTGTTTCTGATTGACAGCTTGACGAGAACTATGGCCATGTCCGGCCAACTTTCCACCATCCAACTCTCTGGGAGGAGTATCATGTCCACCACCGCGCCCAAGCGCCTTGCGAACCTTTGGGATGACGCCAAGGCCGCCTCGCTGAGCGAGCCCGAGCGCCTTGTTTACCGCTCCAACCTGCTCGGATCGGACAAGCGCGTCACCAATTACGGCGGCGGCAATACCTCTTCCAAAATCTGGCAAAAAGACCCGCTGACCGGTCAGGATGTTGAAGTCCTCTGGGTCAAGGGTTCGGGCGGCGACAGCGCCTCGATCAAGCTCGATGGCTTTTCGACCCTCTATATGGACAAGCTGCGGGCCCTCAAGGGCCTCTATCGCGGCGTCGAATTTGAAGACGAAATGGTGGGCTACCTGCCCCACGCCACGTTCAACCTGAACCCGCGCGCCGCTTCGATCGATACTCCGCTGCATGCCTATGTGAACCGTCCCTTTGTCGATCACATGCACCCGGACGCGATCATCGCTATCGCGGCCTCGGAGAATTCCAAGGAACTCACCAAGCAGATTTTTGGCGACACTATCGGCTGGCTGCCCTGGAAGAAGCCGGGCTTCGAGCTGGGTCTGTGGCTGGGTAAATTCTGCGAAGAGAACCCGAGTGCCAAGGGCCTGATCCTTGAATCGCATGGCCTGTTCACCTGGGGCGACACCCCCAAGGAATGCTACGAAACCACGATCGGCATCATCAATCAGGCCATCGAGTGGTTCGAGCAGCAGACCGAAGGCAAGACCATTTTCGGCGGCGAAGCCGTCAAGTCGCTTCCCGCCGCCGACCGCCGCGCTATTGCAGCCAAGCTGATGCCGAAAATTCGCGGCCTCATCTCGGAAGACAGCCACAAGCTGGGCCATTTCGACGACAGCGCCGCCGTGCTGGAATTCGTCAATTCCAACAACCTGCGTCCGCTGGCTGCGCTCGGCACCTCCTGCCCCGACCATTTCCTGCGCACCAAAATCCGTCCGCTGGTGATCGAATTCGATCCGGCCAATCCCGATGTGGATGCGGTCATTGCAAAAATCCCTGAGGACATCGCTGCCTATCGCGTCGACTACCAGGCCTATTACGACCGCTGCAAACACGACAATTCGCCCGCCGTGCGCGACCCGAATGCGGTGGTTTACCTGATGCCGGGCGTGGGCATGTTCACCTTCGCCAAGGACAAGGCCACCGCCCGCATTTCCGGCGAGTTCTATGTCAACGCCATCAACGTGATGCGCGGCGCCTCGACCGTTTCCACCTATGTCGGCCTGCCCGAGCAGGAAGCCTTCGACATCGAATATTGGCTGCTTGAAGAAGCCAAGCTGGCCCGCATGCCCAAGCCGAAATCCCTGGCCGGTCAGATCGCCCTGGTCACCGGCGGCGCTGGCGGTATTGGCAAGGCCACTGCTGTCCGCCTCCTCCGCGAAGGCGCCTGCGTCGTCCTCGCCGATATCGACGAGACCGCTTTGGCCACTGCAACCGAAGAGCTGGGCAAGGCATTCGGCGCTGACTTCGTCCGCCCCGTCATCCTCAACGTCACCAAGGAAGAGGCCGTCATTGCCGGCTTCGCCCATGCCGTGGTCGAATTTGGCGGCCTCGATATCCTGGTGTCCAATGCGGGCCTCGCCTCCTCAGCCCCGATCGAGGAGACCACGCTCGAGCTTTGGAACAAGAACATGGACATCCTGTCCACGGGCTATTTCCTCGTGAGCCGCGAAGCCTTCCGCCTGTTCCGCAAGCAGAAGATCGGCGGCAATGTGGTGTTCGTCGCGTCCAAGAACGGCCTTGCCGCTTCCCCCAATGCTAGCGCCTATTGCACCGCCAAGGCTGCCGAGATTCACCTCGCCCGGTGCCTGGCCCTTGAAGGCGCGAGCGAGCAGATCCGCGTCAACACGGTCAATCCCGACGCCGTTTTGCGCGGCTCCAAGATCTGGGCCGGCGAATGGCTCGAGCAGCGTGCCTCGACCTACAAGACCGACAAGGATGGCCTGGAAGAAATGTATCGCGAGCGCTCCATGCTCAAGCGCTCCGTGTTCCCCGAGGACATCGCCGAAGCCATCTACTTCTTCGCCTCGGATGCCTCGGCCAAATCCACCGGCAACATCATCAATGTCGACGCGGGCAACGCCCAGTCATTCACGCGGTAAGAAAAGGGAAGAAAGAACCCCTCACCCGTCTCGGCCTGCGGCCGATCCACCCTCTCCCTCAAGGGGCGAGGGTTGGCTTCGAGCCCAGCGCAACCGCCGGACCTTCCTTCTCCCCTTGAGGGAGAAGGTGCCCGAAGGGACACCGAATTCGCGAAGGCGAATTTCGGTTGGGATGAGGGGTCTCTTTCTTTGGGAGAGAGAACCAAAATGACCGATCACATTATCGACCCATCCATCATCGAAGCGGAAAATGCCGATCGCGTGGATGATCTGCATGCCGATTACGAAAGCCTGGGCGAGCGGCTCGACCGGCGCGGCATTGATATCGACACCATCAAGGCCAAGGTCGCCGAGTTCAATGTCGCCGTGCCCTCCTGGGGCGTCGGCACCGGCGGCACCCGCTTTGCCCGCTTCCCGGGTCTGGGCGAGCCGCGCGACATCTTCGACAAGATCGAGGATTGCGCTGTCATCGCCCAGCTGACCCAGGCCACCAATACCGTCTCGCTGCATATCCCGTGGGACAAGGCCGATCCCAATCGCCTCAAGCAGGCCGCATCGCGCTTCAGCCTCGGCTTTGACGCAATGAATTCCAACACCTTCTCCGATGCCAAGGGCCAGTTGCAGTCCTACAAATTCGGCTCGCTTTCCTCCGCCGACGCCGGCACCCGCCAGCAGGCCATCGAGCACAATCTTGAATGCATCGAAATCGGCAAGACCATCGGCTCCAAGGCCCTGACCGTGTGGATCGGCGACGGCTCGAACTTCCCCGGCCAGACCAATTTCGCCACCCAGTTCGAGCATTACCTCGACTCGATGAAGGCGGTTTATGCCGAGCTGCCCGATGACTGGCGCATCTATACCGAACACAAGATGTATGAGCCGGCCTTCTACTCCACCGTCGTGCAGGATTGGGGCACCAATTACATCATCGCCAAGGAGCTGGGCGACAAGGCCTATTGCCTGGTCGATCTGGGCCACCACGCGCCCAATGTGAACATCGAGATGATCGTCTCCCGCCTCGCCCAGTTCGGCAAGCTCGGCGGCTTCCATTTCAATGACAGCAAGTATGGCGACGACGATCTCGATGCCGGCGCCATCGATCCCTATCGCCTGTTCCTCGTGTTCAACGAACTGGTCGATGCCGAAGCGCGCTACGCGGATTTCCACCCCGCCCACATGCTCGATCAGTCGCACAACGTGACCGACCCGATCGAGTCGCTGATGCTGTCCGCCTCGGATGTGCAGCGGGCCTATGCGCAGGCGCTACTGGTTAACCGCAACGCACTTCAAGGTGCACAGTCCGCTAACGATGCACTCGCCGCAACGCAGGAATTGCGTCACGCTTATCGCACCGATGTGGAGCCAATCCTGGCCATGGCTCGCCTCGAAAAGGGCGGCGCCATCGACCTGCTCGGCACCTACCGTGCTGCCGGCTACCGCGCCAAAGTCGCCGAAATCCGCCCCGCGGTCGAGGGTGGTTCTGGCGGCATCGTCTAAGCCATCGCGCCCTGAAAATACCAGGCCCGGCAGCAGTGCCGGGCCTTTTTCATTTCCCCAAAGACGCCGCCAGTGGCAGCAGCCAATCGCGGAAAGCCTTGATTTTCGGGGCGTTGCGGCGTGCCTCCGGATAGACCAGATAATAGGCATGCCCATCGCTCGCCAGCAGATCAAACGGCTGGATCAACCGCCCCGCCGCAATATCCTCGGCATAAAATGCGGGCGTCAGCATGGCCACGCCACGCCCGGCAATGGCCGCAGCAGCCTCCAGATTCTGCGCTCCCAGCCGGCTGATCGGCCGCATATCCAGCGAATAGCCAAACACCCCCGCCTGCTCGAACCACAGCGCAAACCACGGATCGTCGGCATCCACCATCGGCAATTTCAGCAGGTCTTCCGGGCGCTTAACGCCGCCAATGCTCTCAGCCAGCTTTGGGCTTAACATTGGCGAAAAGTCGGCCGGCAATAGCTTATGCCCGGTCAATCCGGGCGCGATTGACTTGCCCCCGCGAATGGCAAGGTCGAATTCCTCGGCCGCAAAATCGATCACCCGCGGCGAGCTTTCGAGCCGCACCGCCAGTTCGGGGTGTTCGACCTGGAACAGGCCGAGATGCTGCACGAGAAAATGACTGGCGAAGGTAGGGACCGATGAAATGCTGAGCGTCCCCGCCACCCTTCCCTGCGTCTCGGCAAAGGCCGCGTGCAACGTGTCAAACGCCGCGCTCACCTCGGGCGCCAGCCGCGCACCGGCTTCCGTCAGCGCGATCTGCCGGGGCTTGCGCAGGAACAGCGGCGTGCCGACGCGCTCCTCCAAAATCTTGATCTGGTAGCTCACCGCGGCCTGCGTCATCCCCAGTTCGACCGCCGCGCGGGTGAAGCTCAAATGGCGGGCAACGGCCTCGAAAGCGCGGATCGCGGTCAGCGGCGGCAATGTGCTCATGGATCAAATTTCCTTATGCACCTAGATCGAGCTTTAGTTGGAAACCGCCCGTGTTACCAGCCAAATTACGATCATGGAAACCAAGACCGGAGCCATCCCCATAAGGATGGTCATAGCCATGATTGCCCTGACAAAGCCCGTAGCCGCAGTTTTCCGCCTGCCCCACTGGCGCCTTCCGCGCCTTACCAGCACCGAGCGTCGCCGCAAGCAGGCAATGATCGACCTCATCCACGCCTCGCCCTATTTGCTGCGAGATATCGGGGTCACTGAAGACATCACGACCAAGCGGAGGTAGTGGCGCTAACGCGTCGGGACGCGCCGAAACGCCGCCCGGCCGATGTAGCGTCGCGGTTATACGGTAACGGGCGGCCATTGGACCTTCCGAAACAGATAGAGTGGGCCAATGGCCGCCCGTCACGATCCGCTTTTTATGCAGGGTCCGGTTCAGGCGGTAACATTCTTGCAGGTCCGGCTGCCGAGTTTCCAACCCCACTGGACAGGCGCCCCCATCCCACGGTCTCCCCACCCGGCCCTGCGTCGGGACCGCGTAACTGGCGGGAATGGAGGTATAGTGCCAGAGGGTTTGGGGGCGGGGATAAGATGGATAGATCGGGGCAAGGGATGGTCGCCGCTGCTCCCAATATCACCGCGTCTCCCTCGGGCTCGACCCGAGGGCCTATCTGGTCCGGCGCAAGCGGTAAGTGGCCCTCGGGTCGAACCCGAGGGAGAACGGTGGGGAGGAGAGATGGTGCCCTCAAGTGTCAATCAATCACACTGTCATGCCGACGCAGGCCGGAATGAAACCGTGCGCGGTGCGCGTCCCGAGTAAACACCCCCTTTCAGGAGGAGGATGGGTGGGGATGCTCCCGACCTCAATGCCCTCTTGCATCCGGAGGCGCGATTTCACTAGTTTCCTCCTATGTCCAAGACCACGCCCGCAACGCTGGCCCTCACCAAGGCCGGCATCCCCTTCGCCACCGCCACCTATGATTATGACCCCGACGCCGACCGCGTCGGGTTGCAGGCGGCCGAGGCCATGGGCGTGCCACCCTCCATCGTGCTCAAGACCCTGATGGCCGAGGTCGATGGCAAGCCAGTCTGCGTCGTCGTGCCCTCCGACGAGGAAGTGAACATGAAAAAGCTCGCAGCAGCCTTTGGCGGCAAGAGCGCACATATGATGAAGCCCGCCGACGCGGAGCGCCTGACGGGCTACAAGGTGGGCGGCATCAGCCCGTTCGGACAGAAAAAGCCGGTGCCCACCGCTATCGAGGAATTGGCGACGCTGGAAGACGAAATCTTCCTCAATGGCGGCCAGAGAGGCCTGCAGATCCGCATGAAGCCGGATGATCTGGTTGCCGCGCTGGGTGGGAAAGCGGCGGATTTGATCCGCTAGCACCAGTAGACCTCATCCTGAGCTTGTCGAAGGACGAGGTCGTGGCACCCAAGCCTCCACTCGCTCGACCTTGTGGTTCGACAAGCTCACCATGAGGTCTCGGCAGTGTCCCAGAAAAGACAAAAGGCGCCCGATTGGACGCCTTCATCTCAAGTCTATGTCGACAGTTCGGCTTAGTTGCCGAAGGTGCCGCGAGCGATGTTCTTGATGTCGCCCTTGGTGATGCCCAGGTCGTTGAGCTGGCGGGTGTCGAGAGCGTTCAGCTCACGCAGGGTGCGCTGGTACTGAGCAAACTGTGCGATTTTCTGGCGGATGGTCATTTTGGTTTCCCCTTCGTTTTGATGACCCTTATGTATAGCCAGCTAGTCGTGATTAGAAGATGGACTCTATGCACATCCGTTATGCACTCAGTGCAAACAAAATGGGCAGAACATTCATATTCGCGTCAGGTTCAATTTTAGGCAAATGCCTAATAATCCACAGGCGATGACCATCAACCCTTTGATATTCATCATTAAAATTGCTGCCTTTCACGAGGCGTTCAAATTGACGCTTTGGTAACCACGCTGAAACGAGCCATGCAGCCAATGCCATTCGCGCAGGGCTTGGATGGTCGTCAAACCCGGTCCCACATGCCAAAAGCCTAATATCAGGAGGCCTTTTACACCCACACATCGTGGCATCCACATCGCCCCTTGACCTTCCCATGATGGGAAGCCTTATATGCTGTGGGACGAGGTAAAAAGCCATGAATGAACACGTCCATACCAAGCCCATTTCCATCGATATCGAAGGCATGACCTGCGCGTCCTGCGTCGCCCGCGTCGAGAAGGCCCTGCTCAAGGTTCCGTCCGTCGCCTCGGCTTCGGTCAACCTGGCCACCGAGCGCGCCACCGTGCAGCTGCATGAGCCGACCCACACCGATGCGCTGGTCGCCGCCATTGCCAAGGCCGGCTACAAGGGCAGCCAGACGCCCGAGCATCACGACCACCACAATCATGCCGGCCACCAGCATCACGACGAGGACGCCGCTGTGCTGCGCCGCGACGTGATCATCGCCGCAATCCTCACCCTGCCCGTCTTCGTGCTGGAAATGCTGGGCCATCTCTACATGCCCTTCCACATGTGGCTGATGTCCGTCGTTTCGATGGATGTGCTCTATGTGGGCTATTTCATCGCCACCTCCATCGTGCTGTTCGTGCCCGGCTGGCGCTTCTTCAAGATCGGCATTCCGGCCTTGCTGCGCGGCGCTCCGGAAATGAATTCGCTGGTCGCCCTCGGCGCGGGCGCGGCCTATCTCTATTCGGTGGTCGTCACTTTCGCGCCGCAGGTGCTGCCGGCGCAGACGCAATATGTCTATTACGAAGCCGCGGCCGTCATCGTCACGCTGATCCTGGTTGGCCGGTGGCTCGAGGCCATGGCCAAGGGCCGCACGGGCGAGGCCATTCAGCGCCTGGTGCGCGAACAGGCCAAGACCGCTCGCGTGCAGCGCGATGGCAAGGTGATCGAGTTGCCCATCGAGCAGGTCAAGGCCGGCGACATTGTCGTCGTCCGCCCCGGCGAGAAGATTGCCGTCGATGGCGAGATCGTCGAAGGCGCCAGCAATATCAATGAATCCATGATCTCGGGCGAGCCCCTGCCCGTCGCCAAGACAGTGGGCGCCAATGTCATCGGCGGCACGCTCAACACCAATGGCAGCTTCAGCTTCCGCGCTACCAAGGTCGGCGGCGATACCATGCTCGCCCAGATCATCCGCATGGTCGAGGAAGCCCAGGGCGGCAAACTCCCAATCCAGCAGGTGGTCGACCAGATCACCATGTGGTTCGTCCCCGCCGTCATCGCGCTGGCCATTGCGACCTTCGCCGTCTGGACCCTCTGGGGGCCGACGCCCGCCTATGTCTTCGGCCTGGTCAATGCCGTTGCCGTGCTGATCATCGCCTGCCCCTGTGCCATGGGCCTGGCTACGCCCACCTCCATCATGGTGGGCACCGGCCGCGCTGCCGAACTGGGCGTGCTGTTCCGCAAGAGCGAAGCCCTGCAGCAATTGCGTGACGTCGCGATCGTCGCCTTCGACAAGACCGGCACCCTGACATCAGGCAAGCCCACGCTGACCGATCTCATCCTCGACGATGATTTCGAGCATGACGAAGTGCTGGCCCTGATTGCCGCCGTGGAGGCCAAGTCGGAACACCCGATCGCCGAGGCCATTGTCACTGCCGCCGAAAAGCAGGGACTTGCCCTGGGTGCGGTCAGCGAGTTCGAGGCGATTGCCGGCAATGGTGTCCGCGCCCGCGTCGATGGGCGGCTGGTCACTATCGGCTCGCAGCGTCATCTGAGCCATCTCGACTTCTCTGACTTCACCGCGGCCATCGACAAGCTGGCCGATGAAGGCAAGACCCCGGTCTTTGCCGCCATCGACGACAAGCTGGCCGCAGCCATCGTAGTCGCCGACACGATCAAGCCGACCAGCAAGGCGGTCATCGCCGCGCTGCACGCCATGGGCGTCAAAACCGCGATGATCTCGGGTGACAACAAGCGTACGGCCGAGGCCATTGCCCGCCAGTTGGGCATTGACGAAGTCCGTGCCGAAGTGCTGCCCGCCGACAAGGTGGCGGCCATCAAGTCGCTGCGTCAGCTCGGCAAGATTGCCTATGTCGGCGACGGCATCAACGACGCCCCGGCTCTGGCCGAGGCCGATATCGGCATCGCCGTGGGTACCGGCACGGATGCGGCCATCGAAAGCGCCGACGTGGTCCTGCTCGGCGGCGATCTCAAGGGTGTGCTCAATGCGCTCGATGTCAGCCGCGCCACGATGAAGAACATCTGGGAAAACCTGTTCTGGGCGTTTGGCTACAATGTGCTGCTGATCCCGGTGGCTGCCGGCGTGCTCTATCCGAGCTTCGGTATCCTGCTTTCGCCGATGATCGGGGCCGGCGCCATGGCGCTGTCCAGCGTCTTCGTGGTCGGCAACGCCCAGCGCCTGCGCGGGGTAAAGCCGGCCAACCTGCAAGGAGAAACCGCATGAATATCGGGCAAGCCAGCAGCGCTTCGGGCGTCTCGGCCAAGATGATCCGCTATTACGAATCCATCGGCCTGATCAGCCCGCCCAACCGCACCGAGAGCAATTACCGCGTCTATGGCGCCGACGAGGTGCACACGCTGCGCTTCGTCAAACGCGCCCGGACCCTCGGCTTTTCGGTTGAGGAAACGGCCACACTGCTGGGCCTCTGGCAGGACAAGACCCGCGCCAGCGCCGAAGTCAAAGACATCGCCACCGCCCATATCGGGGCGCTGGAAACCAAGATCGCCGAGCTGCAATCCATGGTCAAAACCCTCAAGCACCTGGCCCATTGCTGCTCCGGCGACGACCGCCCCAATTGCCCGATCCTGGACGATCTGGCTGGAACACCTGCACATAAAGGACACTGAGAATGAGCGAAAAAACCGTCTTTGCCGTCAACGACATGACCTGCAGCCACTGCGTCGGCACCGTCCGCAGGGCGCTGGAAACGGCCCTGCCCGGCGCTGATATCTCGGTTGACCTGGCCAGCCATCGGGTGGAATTCACCGGCGACCGCAGCGTGGGTGAAGAGGCGATCCGCGAGGCCGGCTACACGCCGGAAGCGGCGTAACCCACAACGGAGGTCCCCGCGACAGCAGGGACCTCCGCTTTTACTATTGAAAGGCCGTCGCGGACCTATTCTCCCCGCTTCGCCAACCACTCTTCCATCCAGGCAATCTCGCTCTCCTGCGCGGCAATGACGCCTTCGGCCAGTTTCTTCACCTCGGGATCGGTCCCATATTCCAGCACGATCTTGGCCATCGCCACGGCCCCCTGGTGGTGCGGAATCATGTTTCGGATGAAGTCCACATCGGCGTCGCCGGAATAGTCGATCTCCATCTGGCCATGCATCTCCATATTGGCGGCTTTGTAGGCCTCGGTCGCGGGGCCATCGCCGGCCGCCATGGCGCCGTGGCCGGAATGGTCCTGCGCAAAGACGGGCGTCGCTACGCCTAGCAGCAGGGTAGAAACAAGCAGCAGGGATTTCATTGGCGTTCTCCTCATGTTGGATGCCCTGTTCTGCGGCTTTACCCAATGGGAAGGTCAAGCCCGTCGCATCGCATTGACAAACGACCCGCCAATTTGTTACTTAACTTCATGCTTAACCAACAATCCAATCTCGATCTCATGTTCCAGGCCCTGGCCGATCCGACGCGACGCGCCATGGTGGACCGCCTCAGCCGCGGCCCCGCCTCGGTCAGTGAACTGGCCAAGCCCTTTGACATGTCGCTGCCTGCCGTCGTGCAACATCTGCAGGCGCTGGAGGCCAGTGGCCTCGTCAGCTCGCAAAAAGTCGGCCGCGTCCGCACCTGCCAGATCGAGCCGGAGGCGCTGAGCCTCGCCGAGCAATGGATCAATGACCGCCGCACCACCTGGGTTCGGCGGCTTGATCGCCTGGGCGAGTTTTTGGCCGAGACGGAGCCCGAGACGCGGAGCTGACAGCCTGGGTGCTCACCCGTGCTGCAACCGCTCCAATATCTCGTCGAACTTGGCCATGGACGCGTTGGCGCCCCATTCCATGCCGCTGTCCACCACGCCCTGGCGCGTCTCAAAGCTGTCGAGCCGGGCGATGGAGCGATAGAACACCTTGCCGTCCCGCGCCTCGAAATGGTGCTCCTCGAAGAAGCGGTCATCCTCCTCGAACTGCCCTTCGACCACGAAGGTGTTCCTGATCAGGCTTTTGGGCTGAACATCGAGATAGGTGCCGAAGAACACGACTTCCGTGCCGTCGCCCATGGACGAGACAATCCGCCATTTACCGCCCTTGCGCACATCATATTCGACGATTTCATTGGCCTCGCGCGGTCCCCACCAATAGGCGACGTGCTCGGGTTGGGTCCAAACCGTCCAGACCAGATCGAGCGGCGCATTGAAGGTGCGCGACATGACGATGATCGGCTCGTCTGCCGGCAATTCGGTCTTGAACAGGTTCTGTTGAGCGGCACTCATGATCATTCCTCCTAGTTTTTGCTGTCGGTTTTGGGCGTTTGCAATTTGGTGAGATAGGCGTCGAGCTGATCCAGATTCTGCTCCCAGAACCGGCGGTAGCTTTCGACCAGTCCCGCCACGTCGCGCATTGGGCCGGCCTGCAGCTTGCAGGGGCGCCATTGCGCCTGCTTGCTCCGGCTGATCAGGCCCGCGCTTTCCAGCACCTTGATGTGCTTGGACACAGCGGCCAGCGTCATGTCGAACGGCTCGGCCAATTCGTTGACGCTCGCCTCCCCTTGCGCCAGTCGGGCAAGGATGGCGCGCCGGGTCGGGTCGGCCAGCGCCGAAAGCGTGATGCTCAAGCTGTCCATTTATTCAACCATTTTGTATAATACTAGTTAGTTGAATATACTTAACAGCGGGGCTTGTCAACCGCCGCGCTTATGCGTCATCTGCCGCCAAAGGAGCGGGCGATGAAAACAATCCTGATCGTGGGTATCGGCGCGGGTAATCCCGAGCACCTGACCATCCAGGCCATCAATGCGCTCAACCGCGCCAATGTGCTGTTCATTCCCGACAAGGGCGCGGGCAAGGCCGATCTCGCCGATCTGCGCCGCGACATCTGCGATCGCTATGTGACCAATCCCGCCGGCCGCCGCGTCGAATATAGCGTGCCCAAGCGCGACGCCGCCAATCCCGATTATGGCGCGGGCGTGCATGACTGGCACGACGCCCTCGCCGCCATCTTTGCCCGATTGATCCATGCTGAAGTGCCCGAAAATAGCGCCTGCGCCTTCCTCGTCTGGGGCGATCCCGGCCTTTACGACAGCACGATCCGCATCATCGAGCGGCTCGACGGCGCCGCCTTTAGAATCGAGATCATCCCCGGCATCACCGCCATCCAGGCCCTCACCGCCGCCCATGGCATTGCGCTGAACCGCATTGGCGAGCCCGTCCATATCACCACCGGCCGCAAGCTCGGCGAGGAGGGGGTGCGCAGTGACAGTGTGATCATGCTCGACGGCCAGACCGCCTTCGCCGCTCTGGACAATCCCGACCTCGATATTTTCTGGGGCGCCTATCTGGGCACGGCAGATGAGATTCTGATCGAGGGGCCATTGATGGAGGTTCGCGACAAGATCATCGAGACGCGTAAGGCCGCCCGGGCTCAGCATGGCTGGATCATGGATACCTATCTGCTGCGCAAGCGGGAGGGGTGATAACCCGCCCCGGATCGTATAAAGATCATCGCTCACCAATCACGAGCCCGACTTGTCCCAGGCCCTCTCCATCGCCGCCGCACCAAAAGCGCTCCCCGCGCTGCGGCGCGGCGCATGCCCGAGCCTGGATGAGCCCATGCAGACCGGCGATGGTCTGCTGGCCCGTCTCCGCATTCCCAATGGCCGCCAGACGCCCCGCCAGTTGCAGGCCATAGCCAAAACCGCCGCCCAATATGGCAATGGCCAGTTCGAAATCACCGCCCGCGGCAATCTGCAGGTCCGCGGCCTGACACCCCAAACCGCGTCAGTTTTCGCCACCGCCATCCAGGCGATCACCGCCATCGAACGCGGCCTCGTCGTCGAAACCCCGCCCTTGGCCGGTCAGGACCCACTTGAGCGCGCCGATCCGCGTCCGCTCGCTCAGGCCATCCGCGCCCTGCCCATCGCGGGCCTGGGCCCCAAAGTCACCGTCGTTGTCGATGGCAGTGGTCAGATCGATCTCAACGCCCTCGGCGCCGATATTCGCCTTGCTGCCGCCGGCGCCGATCATTGGCACCTGCGCGTCGACACCAAGACTGTCGGCACCGTCGCCACCACCGACGCAGTCGATGCAGCGCGCATCATCCTGGAGCTCATAGCCAATCGTGGCGAAACCGCCCGTGGCCGCGACCTCGCCCCCGAGAAAATCCGAACGGCTCTCGCCTCTCTTCTTGCAAATGATGTCGCGGCTGTCCCGCGCCTGGCGACAAACGCTATCGGTGATTTCACCCTAAATGCAGCCTTTGCCACTGGCATCGCCCTGCCCTTCGGCTCGGTCAGCAGCGCAACCCTTATCGAACTCGCCAACATCGCCAAAGGCTTGGGCATCACCAAACTGCTTCTGGCGCCCCACCACGCCCTCATTGCACTGGCGCCAGATACCGCACTCCTCCACGCTTGGCGCGATGAAGCCGCTAATCTGGGCTTCATCACCACTCCAGATGATCCGCGCCGCGCCATCAGCGCCTGCATTGGCAGCGATGGCTGCGCCTCCGGCCATATCGCCGCCCGCGCGCTTGCCGCTCAATTGGCCGAGCGCCACGCCGCCCTGTTCGACGGCTCGGTGACGCTTCACGTCTCGGGTTGCGTCAAGGGCTGCGCCCATCCGCGCGCCGCTTCGCTCACTCTTGTGGGCACGGCGACCAATTGCGCCCTTGTGTCAAACGGGCTGGCGGGCGATACGCCGCTGGTCGAGATCGCCCCGGCCCGACTGGAATCGGCGTTTGCCCGCCTGGTGCAGCAGCGCCTGCCCGGGGAAACCAGCGCCGCGTGCCTCACCCGGCTGGGCGCCTCGACAATCGCCGGACTGTTCCGGCAGGAATGAGCATGACCGACTACGACTATATCAGGGATGGCGAGGCCATTTACGCCCAGTCCTTTGCCATCATCCGGGCCGAGGCTGACCTGTCCGCCTTCGCGCCCGACGAGGCCGATATCGCCATCCGCATGATCCACGCCGCCGGCATGGTCGAGGCGGCGCAGCATTTCGAATTCGGCCCTGGCTTTGCCGCCGCCGCGCGCGCGGCTTTGGCCAATGGCGCGCCGATCCTGTGCGATGCCGAAATGGTCGCTCGCGGTGTCACCGCTGCCCGCCTCCCCGCCCAAAACGAGGTCATCTGCACCCTGCGCGATCCGCAAACGCCTGATCTCGCCGCCCAGCTTGGCACCACCCGCTCGGCCGCGGCGCTACAGCTCTGGCTGCCGCGCCTCGCCGGCTCGGTCGTCGCCATCGGCAATGCCCCAACGGCGCTGTTCCACCTGCTCGAATTGCTGCGCGACGGCGCCCCCAAGCCCGCCGCAATCCTCGGCATGCCCGTCGGCTTTGTCGGCGCGGCGGAATCGAAGGCCGCTTTGGCCGAGAATTCCTATGGCGTGCCCTATGCCATCGTGCGCGGGCGCCTGGGCGGTTCGGCCATGACATCGGCGGCGCTCAACGCTTTGGCGAGGTCCGGCATATGAGCGGCAAACTCATTGGCGTCGGCACCGGCCCGGGCGACCCGGAACTGCTCACGCTCAAGGCCGTGCGCGCCATCGCGGCGGCTGATGTGGTCGCCTATTTCGCCAAGGCGGGCAATGCCAGCAATGCCCGGGCCATCGTCGCCGAGCACATCATGCCCGGCCAAGTCGAGGAAGCGCTCGACTATCCGGTAACCACCGAGATCGACCGCCGCCACGCCGATTACAAAGCCGCGACCAACGCCTTCTACGCTACCGCTGCCGAACGCGTCGCCGCCCATCTTGATGCCGGCCGCAGCGTCGCCGTGCTCAGCGAGGGCGATCCGCTGTTCTATGGCTCCTATATGCATCTGCATGTCCGCCTCGCTCATCGCTACGACACCGAAGTCATCCCCGGCATCACCGCCATGTCCGGCTGTTGGTCGAGCGCCGGCCTGCCCTTGGTGCAGGGTGATGACGTGCTCTCGGTGCTGCCCGGCACGCTGGACGAAGTCGAGCTGAGCCGGCGCTTGGTCGAAGCCGATGCCGCCGTGATCATGAAGGTGGGTCGCAATCTGCCAAAGATCCGCCGCGCCATCGAAGAGGCCGGCAAGCTCGAGGACGCGGTCTATGTCGAGCGCGGCACCATGGCGAATGGCCACTCGATCAAGCTGATCGACAAGACCGACGACATCGCCCCCTATTTTGCCCTGGTGCTGGTTCCCGGCTGGAGTTCTCGCCCATGACCGGACGCCTCACTGTTGTCGGCACCGGTCCCGGCAATCCCGATCAGACCACGCCCGAGGCGCTGGCCGCCATCGCCGCCGCCGCGCAATTTTTTGGTTACGGCCCCTATCTCGACCGCCTCGATCTGCGTCCCGATCAGCAACGCATCGCCTCGGACAATCGCGAGGAGCTCAGCCGCGCCAAGGCCGCCCTCAAGGCTGCTGCTGCCGGCAACAATGTCTGCGTCGTATCCGGTGGTGATCCCGGTGTTTTCGCCATGGCGGCCGCCATTTGCGAGGCCATCGAGGAAGGCCCGCCCGCCTGGCGCAATCTTGACCTCGATATCGTTCCCGGCGTCACCGCCATGCTCGCCGTTGCCGCCAAGGCCGGCGCGCCGCTCGGTCACGATTTCTGCGCCATTTCGCTGTCGGATAACCTCAAGCCCTGGACCGTCATCGAGCAGCGCCTGCGTGCGGTGGCCGGCGCCGGGCTGGTCATCGCGCTCTACAATCCCATCAGCAAGGCTCGTCCCTGGCAGTTGGGCACCGCCTTCGCCATCCTGCGCGAAGTGCTGCCGTGGTCGACCCCGGTGATTTTCGGGCGCGCCGCTGGTCGCAGCGACGAAGTCATTATTGTCGCCAGTCTTGCCGAAGCCAAGGCGGAACAGGCTGACATGGCCACCTGCGTCATTATCGGCTCGCCCGAAACCCGCGTCATCGAGCGCCCCGGCCGCGCGCCGATCGTCTATTCGCCGCGCTCCACCGGGGGGCCGCAATGAGCTGGCTATCGGTGGTCGGCATTGGCGAGGATGGCCTTGCCGGGCTCGGCCAAGCGGCACGCGACGCCATTGCCAAGGCCGAGATCGTCTTCGGCGGCGCCCGTCATCTCGAGCTTGCCGCCTCCGCCATCACCGGCGAAGCCCGCCCCTGGCTCAGCCCGTTCTCCGCATCCATCGAAGCCGTATTGGCCGAACGCGGCCGCCCCGTCTGCGTGCTAGCCTCGGGCGATCCCTTCCACTATGGCGTCGGCGCCACGCTGGCCCGCCATCTCGACGCTTCGCAAATGGCCGTCTATCCCCACCCGTCCGCCTTCAGCCTCGCGGCTGGTCGGCTGGGCTGGGCATTGCAGGATATTACGAGCCTGTCGCTGCACGGTCGCCCGCTCGATCTTATCCGCCCGCATCTGCATCCTGCCGCCCGCATTCTCGCGCTGACCTCCGACGAGAATGGCCCTGCGGCGCTGGCAAAATTGCTGACCGAGGCCGGTTTCGGCATTTCCATTGTCACCGTGCTCGAAGCCCTGGGCGGCCCGCGCGAACGCATCCGCTCGCAGGTCGCCATGAGCTTTGCGCTGAGCGATATCGATCCGCTCAATATCTGCGCTATTACCGTCGTCCCCCTGCCTGGCGCGCGCATCCTGCCGCTGACGCCGGGGCTGGATGATGGCTTGTTCGAGCATGATGGGCAGATCACCAAGCGCGAAGTCCGTGCCCTTACTCTTTCCGCCCTCGCGCCGCGGCGTGGCGAGTTGCTGTGGGATATCGGCGCCGGTTCGGGGTCGATCGCCATCGAATGGCTGCTCGCCGACCCCTCGATGAAGGCCATTGCCGTGGAAGCCAATTCCGAGCGCTGTGCCCGCATCAAACGTAACGCCGCCAATTTCGGCGTCCCCGATCTGCAATTGATCGAAAGCGCGGCGCCTGAAGCCCTCACCGACCTCGAAGCGCCCCATGCCATCTTCATTGGCGGCGGCGGCTCCGATCCCGGTGTACTCGACGCGGCCATCGCTGCCCTCCGCCCCGGCGGGCGCCTGGTCGCCAATGCCGTCACGCTAGAGATGGAAGCCCTGCTCCTTGCCCGCCATGCTGAACTCGGCGGCAGCCTCACGCGCATCGACATCGCCCGCCCCAGTCCGGTTGGCTCCATGACAGCCTGGCGCCCCGCCATGCCGATCACGCAATGGGTCTGGGTGAAGGGATGAACGAGATCAGGCTTATTCCATGACAGTCCATTTCATCGGCGCCGGCCCCGGCGCAGCCGATCTCATAACCGTGCGCGGCCGCGATCTGCTCGCCCGCTGCCCGGTTTGCCTTTATGCCGGCTCCATCGTGCCGCCTGAGATGCTGGCCTGGTGCGCGCCCGGCGCGCGGCTGGTCGACACTGCCCCGCTCTCGCTCGATGAAATCGAAGCCGAATATCAGGCGGCCCATGCTGCCGGGCAGGACGTAGCGCGGCTGCATTCGGGCGACCTCTCGATGTGGAGCGCCGTCGCCGAGCAGATGCGGCGGCTCGACCGGCTCGGCATCCCCTATACGCTGACGCCCGGGGTCCCGGCCTTTGCTGCTGCCGCCGCCACTCTGGGCCGCGAGCTCACCATTCCGGCCGAGGCGCAGAGCCTGGTGCTCACCCGCGTCTCCGGTCGTGCCTCGCCCATGCCCGAGGGCGAAACCCTCGCCGGCTTCGGCGCCAGTGGCGCTACGCTCGCCATTCATCTGGCCATTCATGCGCTGGATCGGGTCGTGGCCGAGCTGACGCCGCTCTATGGCGCCGATTGCCCGGTGGCCATCGTCGCCCATGCCAGTTGGCCCAATGAGAAGATCATTCGCGGTACGCTGGGTACGATCGAGGCTGCGTTCGCTGCCGACCCGGTGGAGCGCACGGCGATTATCTTTGTCGGCCGCACGCTGGACGCCGAAGGCTTCCGCGAAAGTGCGCTGTACGACCCGGATTACCAACGCCGGTTTCGCGGCCGGGATGGGTTGTAACTAGGCCGCCTTGGCCCGCGACAGCTCTGCCGTCTTGGTCAACACCCAGGCCAGTCCCACGAGGAACAACAGCCCGCCACCGAGCAGCAGTCCATCCCATAGCGGATGCGCGTCCATCGGCGCTTTCACCACCTGCAGCGCCATGCTCAGCACGGTGCCGGCTGCGAACACGGCCAGGCCCTGCCGGCCCATCAGCCGGAACGGCGCCGCTATCCAGGATTGGGCGATGGTCCGCATGATTGGCAGGTGCCCCAGCACGTAGAATAGCGCCAGCGCATGCAGCAATCGCGGCAAGGTCAGGAAGGTCTTGTCGAACCAGATCAGGTAAAACGGCGTGCCCATGCTGCCGAACCAGCCCATGGTGCCATTCATCGCCTTGCCGATCGGCGGCACTTTCATCCAGATCAGGGTGAACACCAGGATGGCCGCGGCCAGGCCGAACAGCACCGGCTGATAGGGGATGAACCGCTTGCCCACCTTCATCGCCATGCCGGACAGCAGGCCGAGCACAAAAACCAGCTGCCAGGAGAACGGGTTGAAAAACCAGCCGCCCTCGTTGGGGTAGTTCGGGAAGTTGAGGCGGAACTCGCCGGCGATGGCCCAGAGCAGCACCGACGCCAGCGCCAACGGCACGGGCCAGCGCAGCCCCACGATGATCAGCAGCGGCGTTACCAGCAGCAGCGTCATGTAAAGTGGCAGGATATTGAGATAGCCCAGTTGGTGGGTCAGCAGGGGAATGCCCACCATGGTCCCCAGCGGCTGCTGGAACAGCGGGGCGATATTGTTCTTGGCCAGCAATTCGCCCAGCCCCAGCCACTTGGCCGCCGCCGCAAAGATGGCAAGGCTCAGGATGGTGATGGTGATGTGAACGAAATAAAGCTGGCGCGCCCGGGCCCACACTTTGGCGGTGGCGGCCCAGAGCGAGCCGGTGCGGAAGCGGTTGGAATAGGCGAGGCCCGAGGCCATGCCGGACATGAAGACAAAGGCTTCGGCCGCATCGGAAAAGCCGAAATTGCGGCTGGTCAGGCCCTCGTAGAACGTGCCCGGCACGTGATTGATGAAGATCATCAGCAGCGCCAGCCCGCGGAACATGTCCAGCCGCTCATCGCGACCAGACTGCGGCGCGGCGGCTTTATCGCCGGCGATGGGTGCCCAGATGGCCCGCACCCAGCTCGGGCCCAGCAGCCCGGCGGCGCGGAACGGAACGGCTTCAGGCAGCGACATGTTCGGCCGACCTGGCGACCGCAACGTCGCTTGGATTACCCTGGATGGTCCAGCTCGCCATGATGGCCTGGTGCTCGGCCATCACCGGGGTCGGCGCAATTTCGCTATCGGTGCGGAAATACAGCGGCCGCTTGGCATGAGAGGGATGCGAGCTCATCGAGATCAGCAGCGGCGCAAAGATCGCCGGCAGAGCAGCCGGAGCCAACCACAGTGCCACGGAAGGGGCAAAGACTGCCGTCGAGCCGAGCGCCAGCACACCGGTCAGCACGATCCACCAGCTGGCCTGGAAGGCATCATTGATGCTGATCCAGTTCTGCCCACGGCGGGTCGGCGGCCAGCCACCATCAAGCCCGAGCAGCACCTGCATCACCGCGCGGCTCTGCAGCATCAGCATGACCGGAGCCAATACCGTGGAAAACGCCACCTCGGTGACGATCGAGAGCAGCACGACATGGGTGCCGCCAAAATGCCGGTTGCGGCCATCGATGGCGCCGCGCACCAGGATCATCAGCTTGGGCACGACCAATACGACAGCCACGGCCACGCCCACCGCCCAGATCGGCACGGGGTGCTCGACGCCGAAGCCGGAAAAGGCCGAGCGCTGGTCAGGGAACAGGGCGGCCAGCACGCTGGTGAACAGCAGCGTCAGCCACAGGGGCGAGGCCATATAGGCCATGATGCCCTGGATGAAGGTGAACCGGCTCCAGAACTTGAGTCCTGGCGCGCCGATCAGCCGGCGGTGCTGCAGATTGCCCTGGCACCAGCGGCGATCGCGCTTGGCATATTCGATCAGGTTTTCCGGGCCTTCCTCGAAGGAGCCGCCCAGTTCGGGATCGACCTTGACGGTCCAGCCGGCGCGCGACAGCAAAGCCGCCTCGACATAGTCATGGCTCAGTATATGCCCGCCATAAGGCGGCTTGCCCGACAGCACCGGCAGCCCGCACGAAGCGGCAAAGGCCGAGACGCGCACAATGGCATTGTGCCCCCAATAAGGGCCTTCGCTGCCCTGCATCAGGGCGGCGCCCCGCGCAAAGGAGGGCGACATGTAGCAGGCGGAAAACTGCATGGAACGGCCGAATACCGTTGCGGCATTGATCACCTGCGGCACGGTCTGCAACAGGCCGAGATTATCGTCCCGGTCCATGCGGCGCGCCATCTCGCCAATGGTTGCGCCTTCCATCAGGCTATCGGCATCCAGGATCAGCGCATAATCATAGGCGCCGCCCGAGCGGGCGATGAAATCCTCGATATTGCCAGCCTTGCGGCCGGTGTTTTTTTCGCGGCGGCGATAGAAAATGCGGCCTGCGCTCATCGGCTCGCGCAACAGATGCTCGAACCACACGATTTCCTGCGCCGCAGTCTCCAGCACCGTGGTGTCCGACAGCACGGCAATGTGGAAGCGGTCGGCGATATCCAGCGCCACTAGGCTCCGGTTCATCGCCGCGATGCGCGAAAATGTCGCGACTGGGTCCTCGTTATAGATCGGCACCAGAATGGCGGTCAGCCCCTCGGGCTTTTCCCTGGGATCGAAATCGGGCTTTCGCGCGGGCGCAAATACGCCCAGCACAGCCGCCGCCGCGCCCCATACCAGCCAGAAGCTGGTGAAGGTGACGAGGATGGCGCGCACGATATCGAGCGTCGTCAGCCCCCCTTCCCCGGTAAAACGGAGAAAGAGATATCCCCCCGCTGCACTGAGCGTGACGGCTACCAGCAGCGTTAGGGACCGTATCAGGATCGGCCGGGTCATTGGTCTCAATCAGTCAAAAATTGCAGACAAAAGGCTGGCGCATCAGCGCCAGGACAAGACCAGAAAGGCGTTGCGCACAACGTCCATCAGCGACTTTTGCCGCTCCAGGCGTTGCTTGGGCATAGCTAGGGGTGCATCGGGTAGGGCGATGGCGTAGAGAAATTCGCTCGAATGTTTCATGCCGTGGGTCTCCACTGGTAGAGCCAGGTTTCAGTAAGTTGACGGCCTAACCCCACCAGATAGGCCCTCAGTTCCAACGGTGTCGTGCCGTCAGTCTCCACGTCGAAGACCAGACGCCATGCACCGTTGGCATCAATGCGCGAGAGCGCAGTATGTTGCGCTACGCCACCCGCGACCGTTGCCACCACATCTGGCGGCGTTTCAGCTGAAAGGCCCGACAATTCACCGCCGACAAAGTCGACCACAAATTTGCGCAGGTTGGCGGCGTTCTCCACCCCGGATACACCACCCTGCCCTGCACGCGTCTCGGCCACATAAGCCAAACTCGAATTCTTGTCGGGATTAAGGTCACCCCAGATCAGGCGGTAACCAAATTCCCGTTCATCCCCAGCTTTCGCCGGGGCTTCCGGCACCCAGAAAGCGCCGATATTATCGTCCGCTTCAAAGCGCGCCGGAATTTCGATCAGCCGCACATGGCCCTGGCCCCAATTATTGGTGGGCTCGACGCGCAGCGAAGGGCGACGCTCGTAATGGGCGCCGGCATCCTGATAGGTCTCGAAGTCGCGGCCGCGCTGATAGAGGCCGTAGGCCTTGGGGTTGGCTTCCCAGAGATAGGAATTGCCCAGGGTCGTCGAATTGTTGAGCGCGCGCCACATCACTTCCCCATTTTCCCGCTCGATCAGCAGGCCATTGGTGTCGTGCACCTGGGGGCGGTAATCGTCGAAGCTGCCGCGATTGGCATCGCCGAACAGGAACATCGAGGTCAGCGGGGCAACGCCCAGCTCCTTGACATCGCTGCGAAAATTCAGCCGCGCCGTCACTTCCATGATGGTTTCCTGCTGCTCGCCATGCGGCGGGGAGATCACGAAACGATAGGCGCCGGTCACGCTGGGGCCTTCCATGGCGGCATAAAGCGTCATCGGCACATCGGCAGAAGCGGGCTTTTCGACATAGAATTCGGAAAACACCGGGAACTCTTCTGGCACATCGAGCCAGGAATTCAGCACGATGCCGCGAGCGCTCTGGCCATAGACATTGTTGCGGCCCAGTGCGCGGAAATAGCTGGCGCCCAGGAATGTCGCGAGCTCGTCATACTTGTCGGCAATATTGAGCGGATAATTGAGCCGTATGCCCGCGACACCGGGGAACTCGCCCACGGTGGCGACGCGCGCTGCGGTCTCGGCGTCATGGTAATCGAAATCGGCGGCCGTGAAGGTCACGAGCTTGGCTTGGCCATCAATCAGTTCGTAGAGCTTGACCGGCTCCTTGAACAACCAGCCCATGTGGAAGGCCTGTACCTGATAACCTAGGTTATCCTTGGCCCACACGCCGTGGTCAGGCCGGAACTGGATGCGCATATGAGCGTCATAATCCAGGCCCTGCAGGCCCTCGGGGAGTTCGAACGTCACCGGCTGGAACGGGCTAGCCGCCAAATCCTTCATGCGAGCGCTGAAGGAGTCGAAATCGAAAGCGAATTGGTCGGGCAGTTCGGCCTGGGCGAAGGCTTTGGTGCTGAGCGCAGTGGTCGACAAGAGGGCGACTGCGCCTATCCCGAAAAGGACATCGCGGCGATTCGGCAGGCTGTTGATGTGACGCTTCAAGTAAACACTACCCGTTCGGTGTTGTATTGCATGGTTTCCGGCTTAATTCGAACGCCGGATAGCCGTAAAAGTTGACGCATGGGCGCCATGCAACTACCGCATGGCTCCCGGTGACCCGCCGCGAACCCTTAACGATCCGTTGACGGCAAGGGTTGCTCGCGTTGTCGTGATATGTCGATAAAGTTTGGGGCAGGTTTAGGGCAGGCCCACCGCGTAGCCGATGGCCGCCAGGCGCATAGGTAACGGTATGCCCCGCGGACCGGGCGTTTGCAGCGTTGAGATTTGTTTAAGAGTTTGGGCTTGGTGGGTGCGGGCGGCGATCACGCTCCCGGCAGGAATCCAAATTGGGCATTGTGCAGCCGCGCATAGGCTCCGCCCCGCGCCAGCAGTTCGGCATGAGCGCCCTGCTCCACAATACCCGTCTCATCGAGCACCACGATCCGGTCGGCATGCTGGATGGTCGCCAGCCGGTGCGCGATTACCAGTGTCGTGCGGCCCTTGGACAATTCCGCGAGGGATTGCTGGATGGCGACTTCCGTTGCCGTATCCAACGCCGAAGTGGCCTCGTCCAGAATCAGGATGGGCGGGTTCTTGAGGAAAATCCGGGCAATCGCCACGCGCTGCTTCTGCCCACCCGAGAGTTTGACGCCGCGTTCGCCCACCACGGTATCGAGCCCGTCGGACAACCGCTCGATCACCTTGTCGAAGCGGGCATTGCGCGCCGCGGCCATGATCGCCTCGTCGGAGGCGCCGAGCTGGCCATAGGCGATATTCTCGCGGATGGTGCCGCCGAACAGGAACACGTCCTGCTGCACAATGCCGATCTGGCTGCGCAACGAGGCCTGCGTCATGTCGCGGATATCCATGCCATCGATGCTGATCGAGCCGCTATCGAGTTCATAAAAGCGCGGCAGCAGCGAGCAGAGCGTCGTCTTGCCCGCGCCCGATGGGCCGACCACGGCTACGGTTTCCCCCGCCTTGATCGTCAGGTTCAGCCCGTCGAGCACCTGGCGGCCGTGCTCGTACGAGAATCCGGCGTCGGCAAAGACGATGTCGCCCTTGAGGTTGCGCACTGCCTTGGCATTCGGCCGGTCGGCAATGTCCGGCTCGGTATCGATCAGCGTAGTAAAGCGGCGGAAGCCGGCAATGCCCTTGGGATAGCTTTCCAGCACGCCGGTTATCTTGTCGACCGGGCGCATGAACACATTGACCAGCAGCAGGAAGCTGACAAAGCCGCCATTGGTCAGGTCGCCCTGTACCACGAGCCAGGCGCCAACCAGCATGACCACAAGCTGCACCAGGCGCGTGCTGAGATAGGTGATGGTGATGCTGGCCGTCATGTAGGCATAGGCCTGCAATTTGGTCTTGCGGTAATTGCTGTTGTTGCCAGCGAAGAGATTGGCCTCGTGCGGTTCGTTGGCGAAGGCCTTGACCACGCGAATGCCGCCGATGGAGTCCTCGATACGAGTGTTGAATTCGCCGACCTGCCGGAACAGGGTGCGCCAGTTCTGCGTCATCTTGGCGCCGTAGCGGCTGACCAGCCAGGTCATGACCGGCACGATCAGCGTGGTGATCAGCGCCAGCTGCCAGTTGACCGTGAACATCAGGGCGAAGGCGCCGAGGAAGGTCATGATGGCGATGAAGACGTCCTCGGGGCCGTGGTGGGCGACCTCGCCGACGTCTTCGAGATCCTTGGTCACATGGGTGATCAGGTGGCCGGTCTTGTTGTTGTCGAAGAAGCGGAAGCTGAGCTTTTGCAGGTGGTCGAACACCTGGCGGCGCATGTCGGTTTCGATGCTGATGCCCAGCATGTGGCCGAAATAATTGACCACGCCCATCAGGACCGCATTGAAAACATAGATGGCCAGCAGCGCAGCTCCGGCAATCAGGATGAAGCCGAATTCCGAGCGGGGCAGCAATTGGTCGATGAAATAGGCCACCGCCATGGGAAAGGCCAGTTCGAGCAGGCCCGCGACAATGGCGCAGCCAAAATCCAGCGCAAACAGGCCCTTGTAGGGGGCGTAATAGGAAAAAAAGCGAGCCAGCATAGATCAGGTCAATTCAGTCCGGCGGTTCAGCCGTGGCCGACGGGCGCCAGCATGCGCAGGTCGAACGGGTCCGCCTCATCGGCAATGCTGGCATTTGCCGCAATTGCCTGCTGCAGTGCAACTATATCGAGCACATGGCACGGCGCCCAGCCGCAGGGGCAGCCATCGGGATCAAGATGGGCGTCGGCGACTTCGCGGTAGATCGAGCCGATGGCGGCTGCCAAATATTCCAGCGCATCGAGGGGTGACAGACGGGTGGTTGCCAGCGTGCCGGAATAGGATGCCATCAGCGCCGCGCGGATGGCGGTGAAGGCGGCATCGGGCTTTTCGGAATTGTGCGGCATGGGACCCTCGCGAGTTCGGCGGCAGCATTTTGCGCTGCCGCCGGTCCTTTAGCCTGTTTTTCGCGATAAAGTCGAGTGCGTTTGTCACCTTTATGTCGGGCTATGCCGGGCCAGTGCCTTGATCACCTGCTTGGCGGTGACGCGGCCGATCTGGTGGCCGGCGTCGTCCAGCACGCCGACCCATTCATGCTCGGCGAAGAGGGGCAGCACATCTTCGCAGCGGGCGTTCATCGGGACCGAGTATTCGCAGGGCTCGACGTCGCCACGTTGCATGATGGAGCGGACATGGATGGCGCGGGCCTTGTTCACCTCGCGGACGAATTCCTCGATATGAGCATTGGCGGGCTTGAGTACAATTTCTTCAGGTTTTCCAACCTGTTGCACCGCGCCATCTTTCAGCACGGCGATGCGATTGCCGATTTTGAGGGCTTCGTCGAAGTCGTGGGTGATGAACAGGATGGTCTTGTTGAGGCTCTGTTGCAGCTCGATCAACTGGTCCTGCATGCCCGAGCGGATCAGGGGATCGAGGGCTGAAAAAGCCTCGTCCATCAGGATGATATCGGTGTCCATGGCCAGCGCCCGGGCGAGGCCGACGCGTTGTTGCTGGCCGCCGGAGAGCTGGCGGGTGCGGCTGTTTTCGTAGCCGGAGAGGCCGACGGTGGCGATCCATTTGGCGGCTTGTTCGAGCCGTTCCTCGCGGCCGACACCTCGGACTTCTAGGCCATAGGCGACATTGTCGATGACCGAGCGATGCGGCAAAAGCCCAAATTTCTGAAACACCATCGCCACCTTGGTGCGGCGGTATTTGCGTAACTCGTCGAGGCTTAGCGCTAACACACTGTTACCCTCGACGACGATTTCGCCCGCGGTTGGTTCAATCAGGCGGTTCACATGGCGGATCAGGGTGGACTTGCCCGATCCGGACAGGCCCATGACCACAAAAATCTGGCCGCGCTCGATATCGAGCGAGACATTGTCGAGCCCAACAACGTGATCGGTCTGCGCCTGCACCTCGGCCTTGGACTTGCCCGACTGGAGCAGCGCCAGAGCCGCTTGTGGGTCGCTGCCGAAAATCTTGGTGACACCGCGCATGGCGATCGCCAGATCGGTCTTGGTGTCGGTTTGCATGGATGTCATGGCGTTCATTTATCTGGCCTCCGCCAGGCCGATGCGGCCCTGAAGCTGTTTGCCGAAAGACTGGGTGATGCGATCGAAGACGATGGCGAGGGCGACGATGCCCAGGCCTGCAAAGAGGCCGCGGCTGACTTCGAGCCGTCCGATGCCCTGCAGCACCTGATAGCCCAGGCCCCCAGCACCGATCATCGAGGCGATGACGACCATGGAGAGCGCCATCATCGTGGTCTGGTTGATGCCAGCCAGGATGGTGGGCAGCGCCAGCGGGATTTGCACCCCGAACAGGCGCTGGGTGGGATTGGTGCCGAAGGCGCGGCTGGCCTCCATCACCGCCGGGTCGACCGAGCGCAGGCCGAGATCGGTCAGCCGCACCAGAGGCGGAGCGGCATAGACGACAGTGGCGATCAGCGCGGGGATCTTGCCGGGACCGAAGATCATCACCGTGGGGATGAGATAGACGAAGCCGGGCAGCGTCTGCATCAGATCGAGCACCGGGGTGATGAGCTGGCGCACCCGAGCCGAGCGGGACATAGAAACGCCGACCGGAATCGAGATGACAATGGCGGTGATGGTGGCGGCAAGCATCAGGGCCATGGTGGTCATGGCGTCCTTCCACAGCTCCATCACACCAAGGAACAGCAGCGAAAACAGCACGATGAGTGGCAATTTCCAGCTGCGCGAAGCGAGCCAGGCGATGCCGGTGAGCAGGGCGACGATCAGCCACCATGGGGTGGCGATCAGCAGGTCTTCGATGGCCTTGAGCAGCATGAGCAGCGGATAGGCGGCGGTTTCGAAGCCATCGCCCCAATTGCGCACGACCCAATTGAGGCCGTCGTCGATCGCCCGGCGCAAGGGCTTGGTATCAATCAATTGCGGAAACAAGGTTTGTCACTTTCTTCTGGCCCGAAAGGGGCAAATTTGTTCAGCACGATCCCAAAGGGCGCCGGAGAGGCACGCTTGGGGATCACGCGGAAAACGGGGTGAGGTGGGTGAGGGAGCGGACCCCAACCGCGGTGTCATTCCCGCGAAAGCGGGAACCTCTGTTTTTCTTGCCGGGCATCCCGAAACGGAGGTTCCCGCTTTCGCGGGAATGACATTGTGGGGGATGTCGGCTCGGTGCACGTGGAGGGCGCAGCCCCACCCTCAATCCCTCCCCACAAGGGGGAGGGAGGCGGATCGGGGCTCTCCACCGTTAGAGGCTCGCCTTGACCTTTTCGGCGACCTCGGCAGGCACCCAGCTGCTCCACAAATCTTCCTTGGTCTTGAGGAAGTTTTCGGCGGTGGCGGCTGCGTCGGCCTGGTTTTCGTCGCCATAGACCAGCAATTCGCTGATTTCGGCATTGGTCAGGCCGACCTTGCTGAAATAGTCAGCCACGTTGGGCGCTTCTTCGCTGAGCCAGGCGGCGGCGCCGACGATTGCGGGCGAGGACGGATAGGCGGTGATGCCGGCCGGCTCGGTGCAATCGGGATCGGTATTGCAGGCATAGACTTCAGGCTTGGTCTCACCCATGTCGAGCGGCACAGCGTCGAATTTACCCAGGATCGCGGTGGGGCCCCAATAGTAGAACAGGATGGGCTCTTCGCGGGTGAAGGCACGGGCAATGGAAGCGTCAAGGGCGCCACCCGAACCGGGCGAGAACAGGGTCCAGGTATCACTCATGTCATAGGCGTCGAACAGCGCCGTGGTGGCCAATTCGCAGCCCCAGCCCGGCGGGCAGGAATAGAGGCGGCCTTTGCTCGTATCCTCTGGATCGGGGAAGACTGCGGGATTGGCAATGGCTGTTTCGGCGCTGACGATTTCGGGGTGGGCTTCCTGGGTGTAGCGCGGAATGAACCAGCCCTCGATGGTGCCATCCGTGATGGCTTCGCCCAGCTTGGTCACCGCGCCATCGGCCAGGGCTGCATCCCATTGGTCTTGCACGGTGCTGGTCCACAACTCGGGCGCCACCGCGGGCGAACCGCGCGTCACCATGGAGCTGGTGGTGGGAACCGTATCGCCGGTGACGATGGCGACATCGCATCCGAAACCGGCTTCCAGAATTTTTGCGTGAATGTGCGCCAAGGCGGCCGCGGAGGGCCAGGTCATCTCGGCAATGTCGATGGTGCGGTCGGTGCCGCAGGCAGCTTCGGCGCTATCCTGGGCCATGGCGGGTACACTAGCGGCAGACAAAAAGGCAAGTGCGATCGCGGCGGCAATGCCACCGGATTTCAATATCATCAGGTCGTCTCCTGGATTTTTGTGATGGCCGGACCATAGGGAGACAGTCTCGATGTGTCAAATCGGACAATACTTGCCAGTTTAAAGAAGAAACGGCGCGTCAGTTCTTTGCAGATCAACTAATGCCGACACATTTGATATTGAAAGTTTGTTAGTGCATGTTCTTCCGGTCAGCCGAAATCGGCGCTCGATTTGTGTGTTGAAGCAAAAAATAATCTCGTGCCGCGAGATGGCCGCAAATTGGGCGGGTTTGGGCGGTGGGGCACGCAGCCAAATACAATGTCATTCCGGCGGAGGCCGTCCGTGACGTCTCGCGCATCCAGCGTTGGGATGGCCTTCAGCATGGATTCCGGCCTGCGCCGGAATGACATTGTGGGTGGGGATAGGAACGGTGGGCAGGCCACCACACTTTTCCTCGGGCGTGACCCGCGGACCATTGGCCGCTTGTGCCGGACTGAGAGTGGCCCTCGGGTCAAGCCCGAGGGAGATGCGGTGGGTGGGAGGCTAGTGGGCAAGGCCCCTGCCCTCAGGCGCCGGTTAGCCGCCAGACGACGTCGCCGACGTCGTCGGCAACCAGCAGGCTGCCGTCGGCGCCCAGGGTTACGCCCACGGGGCGGCCGTAGGAGGTTTTTTCGTCGGGGGCGAGGAAGCCGCTGAGCAGTTCGACGGGGTTGCCGGTGGGGCGACCATCCACGAAGGGGACGAGGATGACTTTGTAGCCGCTGAGGATGCTGCGGTTCCAGGAGCCGTGCTGGCCGATGGCCATGCCTTCGGGAATGCCCGGCAGCGTGCCGGCCGGCACCCAGCAGAGACCCAGCGAGGCGGTATGGCCGCCCAAGGCGTAGTCGGGCGTGATCGCCTTGGCGACCATGGCCGGATCCTGGGGCACGCGATCGTCGACGGTCTGGCCCCAATAGCAATAGGGCCAGCCGTAAAAGCCGCCGTCCTTGACCGAGGTGAGGTAATCGGGCGGGGTTTCGTCGCCGATACCGTCGCGTTCATTGACGACTGTGTGCAGGACGCCGGTCGTCGGCTCGAAGGCCATGCCGACAGCGTTGCGCAGGCCCGAGGCGAAGATGCGGCTTTTGCCGGTGACCAGGTCCAGCTCGTGGATGGCGGCGCGGCCCTCTTCTTCCGCCATGCCGTTTTCGGCGATGTTGCTCTGCGAGCCGACGCCGATGAACAGCTTGGTGCCATCGGGGCTGGCGAGCAGGCTGCGCGTCCAGTGACCGCCGGGCTTGAGATCGAGCAGTTTGCGGCCGGGCGCGGTGACGCGGGTTTCGCCTTCAACATAGGGGAAGGCCACGACGCCATCGGTGTTGCCGACAAAGAACGTGTCGCCGACCAGGGCCATGCCGAAAGGCTGGCTCAGGCCTTCGAGGAAGATTTCGCGGACCTCGGGCACGCCATCGCCATTGGTGTCACGCAAGAGGGTAATGCGGTTGGCGTTGATTTCGAGCGCGCCGACCCGGCGCATGACGCGATTGCGGAACCAGTCGACCACGCCCTTGACCTGCTGCGGCAGCGAGGCGGATTCGGCGACGAGGACGTCGCCATTGGGCAGGACGTAAATCCAGCGGGGGTGGATCAGCTTGCTGGCGAAGGCGGTGACCGCCAGGCCCTTGGCGACGGTCGGCTTGTGGCCGGGCTGCCAGCCCATGGCCTTGGGCGTTTTCATGACCGGCAGGCTGCCCTGTGAAACGGCGGCGGGAATGGTCGGATTGGTGCCCATGGCGGCCGGCAGATTGACGCCATTGCGGCTGCGGCCGCGCAGATACCAGACAGCGCCAGCGATCAATATGACCAAGACGACAAGGACAAGAAAACTGTTCCCAGTCATAGACGTTTCTCCCAGGGGCGGATTGATGCCCGATTTGTTTTTGATGCGGTGAGCGCGCGTGAGGGATCGCGCCGGGCGGGAATAGCTTTTTGCCACTCCACGGGGGTTACGTCCACGGGAAATCGGGGGAAAAGATCGATCCGCGACGCCAGGGCGCCGCGATCCTGTCCCCTCCCCCTTGAGGGGAGGGTTAGGGTGGGGGTGCTGCGCTCTCCGAACCTTCGATGCTCGTGGAGGCCGCAGCACCCCCACCCTCGGTCCCTCCCCTCAAGGGGGAGGGAGGCGATGCGGCAACTCTGGTTCTAGATGCCGAACGTTTCAGCTCGTTACTTGGCCGGTGGGGTTGGCTCGCCCAGCGAGAGCATTAGGCGGTTGGCCCAGTTGAAGAAGGCCGAGGTGGAGATGACGTCGGCAATTTCGAAATCGTCGAGGCCATTGGCGCGCAATTGGGCGATTTCGGTTTCGCCGAAGCGGGCGGGTGTGTCGGTGAGGGCGACGGCGGCATCCTTGACGCTGTTCCAGCGGGTGCCGAGGTCAGCACTCAGACCTTCATCGAGCAGGCGCTGCACGTCGTCTCGGCGCTTGGAATGGGTGGAGGCGAAGCGCGAATGCACCGAGGCGCAGAAAATGCAGCCATTGTGGCGGGAGGTCGCGGTGGCCGAGAGTTCCCGCTCGGCGCGGGGCAGGCCGCCATTGGGATTGTAGAAGATATCCTTGTCGGCCTTGGTGCGGGCTTCGAGCACTTCGGGATCGCGCGCCAGCAGCATGAAATAGGGCGATTTGGACCGCGAGGCATCGACGAGGCCAGCCCAGTGGCGGTCGGTGAGGTCCGCCTCGGTGAGGGGATCGAGCCAGGGAATCCAGCCCAGTTCGGCCTGGGTGAAGGCGACGGGCGGCACATTATCCGGGTGAGAAATCGTTGTGGTCATCGTGGGTTCCTCAGGAATTGGCGCCGGCCGCGAGGGCCTGGGAGAAGGTTGCTTCTGTCGTGGTTTGGCTGGCGGAGGCGGCGAGCGCGGTCAGCCCTTCGACCAGGCGCACCTGGAAGGCGAGATAGGCGACGAGCTGGGACAGGGTGACGATGCCGTCATTGCTCCAGCCGGCGTCGAGCAGGGTTTGCAGGGCCTGCCGGCTCGCA
Organism: Devosia sp. ZW T5_3; assembly: GCF_044987315.1. Taxonomy (NCBI): domain Bacteria; kingdom Pseudomonadati; phylum Pseudomonadota; class Alphaproteobacteria; order Hyphomicrobiales; family Devosiaceae; genus Devosia; species Devosia sp. ZW T5_3. Next base: position 60,803 of record NZ_JBJDRE010000017.1, on the reverse strand, counting down.
TCGCGCGGGCGGAAGACCAACAGGTGGGCGTGCTCGAAGGCGGCGGATAGCTTGGCGCCGAGGAACTGGCGGCTGTCCGGCGCCGCGGTGTAGTGGAGGCCGGGCTTGTTTTCGGGGGTGAGCGGGCCGGCGGGATAATCGCCATAGGGCCCCTGCACTGCGCCGCGTTCGGTTTCGGTGCCGACGATGACGGCGAGGGCCGGGCCGCCTTCGAGCAGAGTCAGGCGGTGGATATAGTGATCGGTCAGCCCCAATTGGCCGTGCAGGCCCGCCACGAACCCGGCAATGGCGAAGCGCTCGAGCAGGGAGACGGCGCCGGCATCTTGGGGGGAGAACAGAGCGTCATAGGCTTTTTGCACATTGTCGCGCGCGATCTCGCGGTGGCGGCGGATCTGGTCGAGGCGCGAGCCGGCGGTGACGGAGAGCAATTGATCGATCAGGTCGGCATGTTGGGCACCCATGGGGAGCTCCTTTCATGGTGAAGACGGGTTTCAGCCGGCGACGGCAACGCGCGGCAGCTGCGAGGCAAGGGTGCGCCAGCCCAGAGCGGGGGCGACCTGGGTGGCGATGAGTTCGAGCGAGCGCAGGATCAGCTCGTGCGGGGGATCGACGGAGTGGACCTGGAAGGAAATGTCGGTGGCGCGTTCCAGAGTGTCGTCGGCGGCGAGGCTGGTGACGACGTCGTCCACAGTGCCGACATGGGTGTCGAAGGCGCGGATCAGGTCATCGAGGCTATCGCCATTGATGATGTGGCCGATGGCGGCGAACTTTTCGGCGATGCGGCGCAGGCCGATATCGGCCCAGTGCAGCGCGGTTTGCTGATCGTCGGCCACGAAAAGGGTGCGGGAGGCGAGAATGCGGGGTTCGCGGCCGGGCGGGAGGGCGGCGAGATAGGCGTCGATGATGGGGTGCTGGAGCTCGGCGAGGGTCGCGTTGGGCCTGTCCTTGTCGCGAGGCTGGGTGCGCGAGAGCATGAGGCCATCGCCGGCCTCCCCTGCCCTGCGGCCGCCATCGACGGAGAAGGTGGCTTGCCAGATGCGGTCGAGCAGGCCCTTGCCTTCGGGGTAGAGATGATTGCCGCCGCCGACGTCTTCGCCGGCCAGGGCCTTGCGGACGATGGCGAGATTGGCGGCGTGGATGGGGCCGCGCTGGGCGCTATCGAGGCCGAAGGCGCCGAACGAGCTTGGCGTGCCGCCGCTGCCGACGCCGAGTTCCAGGCGGCCATTGCTGAGCAGGTCGAATACGGCCGCGTCTTCGGCTACGCGTAGCGGCGCTTCGAGCGGCAGGGTGACGATGCCGGTGCCCAGGCGAATGGTGCGGGTTTGCGCGGCAACGTGGGAGAGGAAAACGAAGGGGGCGGGCAGACCGCCCTCGTCATGGCTGAAATGGTGCTGGGCGACCCAAGCGGCGTCAAAGCCGTGGCGCTCGGCGGCGACGATCTGTTCGGCGGCGAGGCGATAGCGCTCGCCGGGGCTGGCGTCATCGAGGAGGCGGGTGAAAAAGCCGAGGCGTTTGCCATTGTGCCGGGTCATTGGGCTGCTCCTGCATAGTATCGGGCGGGCGTCGAGAGGTGCCGGCCGGGGATGGCGGCGATGAGTTCGCGCGTGTAGTCGGCGCGCGGCTGGGTGAAGACGGTTTCGACTGTTCCGGTTTCGACGGCGCGGCCGGCCTGCATCACGGTGACGGTGTGGGCCACCTGGCGGACCACGGCGAGGTCGTGGGTGACGAAGAGATAGGTGAGGCCGAGCCGGTCCTGCAGGGATTGGAGGAGGCGCAGGATTTGGGCCTGCACGGTGACGTCGAGGGCGGAGACGGCTTCGTCGAGGACCAGAACGCGGGGTTCGAGGATGAGGGCACGGGCGATGGCGACGCGTTGGCGCTGGCCGCCGGACAGGGCACGGGCGCTGCGGTCCAGGGTGTCGGCGGAGAGGCCAACCTGGTCGAGCAGGGCTTTGACGCGATCAAGCCGCTCGGCTTTGCCCACGGGCTCGAAATTGCGCAGTGGCTCGCCGATGATTTCGGACACGCTTTGGCGCGGATCGAGCGAGGCGAAGGGGTTTTGATAGACCAATTGCACATTGCGGCGGAACTGGCGGAGAGGTTCGCCCGAGAGCGCGGTGATCTCGGTGCCTTCAATCGTGACGCGGCCTGATGTGGGGCGCTGGAAACCGACGACGGTGCGGGCTGTGGTGGTCTTGCCGGAGCCGGATTCGCCGACAATGGCGTGGGTGGTTCCAGCGGCGACGGTGAAGGATAGATCATCGACCGCGCGGAAGAAGTTGCGGGAGCCGACGGGGAAATCCTGGGTCAGGCCGGTAACGGCAATCGCCTCGGGCGCAGCGGCGGGGGCGGCGCGGAATGCCGCGGGGGCCAGGGATGGCGCGTCGGCCAGCAGGCGTTTGGTATAGTCGCTGCGGGGGGAGCCCAGCACCTGGCGGGCGGGGCCCTGTTCCTGCACCTGGCCTTGTTTGAGCACGATGATGCGGTCGGCCCGGTCGGCGGCGACGCCGAGGTCGTGGGTGACCAGCAGGACCGAAGTGCCGAATTCGGCGCGCAGTTCATCGATGAGATCGAGAATGCGGCGCTGCACGGTGACGTCGAGCGCGCTGGTGGGTTCGTCGGCAATCAGCAGGGCCGGACGCAGGGCGATGGCAATGGCGATCAGCACGCGCTGCTTCATGCCGCCGGAGAGTTCATGCGGATATTGGCCATAGCGCAATTCGGGTTGGTCGAGGCCAACGCGGGCCAGCAATTCGATGACGCGCTGGCGGCGTTCCTTGCCGTCCCGCACGCCATGCAGGCGCAGGATTTCGGCAGTCTGGGCGCCGATGGTCAGCACGGGATTGAGCGAGGTGCCGGGGTCTTGCGGGACGAGGCTAATGCTTTTGCCACGAATATGGTCGAGGCGCCGATCGGCCCAATGGGCAATGTCGGTGCCGTTGAGGCGGATGGCGCCGCGTTCGATCTTGCCGTTATCAGGCAGCAGGCCAATCACGGCCTGGGCTGTGGTGGTCTTGCCGGAACCGGACTCGCCCACCAGCGCGACGACTTCGCCAGCGCCGACCGTGAAGGACACGTCCTGCACGACGCGGCGCCAGCCGGCGGCATCGCGATAGGCAATATCGAGGCCGGTAACGTCAAGAATGGGCGGGGCGGCGGCAAAGGCCAAAGAGTTCATGATGTCCTCCGCAGCGATTGGCTGATGCGATTGGCGGCGAGCACGACGAGAATGACGGCGAGACCGGGGAATGCGGTGAGCCACCAGGCCGAAGTCAGATATTTGCGGCCTTCGGAAATGAGCAGGCCCCATTCTGGAATGGGCGGCGGCGCGCCATAGCCGAGGAAGCCAAGCGTGGAAATGGCGAGAATGGCGGTGCCGAATTGCAGCGCTGCATAGGAGATGATGGTGCCCAGGGAATTGGGCAGGACATGGCGCCACAGCACTGCGGAGAAGCGGCCGCCGCTGCCGAAGGCGGCCTCGACATAGTCGGCGCGGCGCACGCGGATGACTTCGGAACGCATGAGGCGGGCAAAGCTGGCCACGGTGGTGACGCCGACAGCGGCGGCGACATTGATGGTGCCGAAGCCCAGAATGATGATGATGGAGAGCTGCAGCAACAGGCCAGGAATGGAGAGCATGACATCGACCAGGCGCATGATGATGTCATCGACCTTGCCGCCGATGGCGCCGGCGAAGAGGCCCAGCGCGGTGCCGCCGAACAGTCCGACCGCCACCGCAACAATGGCGCCGGAGAGGGAATTGACCGAGCCATAGATGATGCGCGCCAGCACATCGCGGCCGATTTCGTCGGTGCCGAGCCAATGGGCGGCGTCGGGCGCCTTGAGCTGGTTGCCGGCAATGCCGATGGTGCCGCTATGGGGGGTGAACAGGCCCGGCGCCACGGCCCAGGCCGCGACGATGGCGATGACCGCCCAGGCCAGAACCAGCGTCAGATCGATATGGCGGAGGCTGCGCAGGCTGATGCGGCCCGGCCGGGCGACGAAGAGGTCGAGGCTGCTCATGCTGTCGCTCCGATCGAACGTTTGAGGCGCGGGTCGATCAAGGGGGCGGCCAGATCGACCAGGAGATTGATGACGACAAAGCCGAAGGCCGCGAGAATGACGATGGCTTGCAGGACCGCCGTATCCTGATTGCTGACGGCCTGTTCGGTGATGCGGCCAATGCCATTGATGCCGAAGACGGTTTCGGTGACGACGGCGCCGGCCAGCAATTCGCCGAACAGCACGCCGGCAATGGTCAGCACCGGCAGCAGCGCATTGCGCAGCACGTGGCGCCACAGCACCCAGAGGCGGCTGGCGCCCTTGGCGCGGGCGACGGCGACAAAGGGCTGGGTCTGCACTTCATCGAGGCTGCGAATGAGGATTTGCGCCAGCGGCGCGGCGATGGGGATGGCCAGAGTTGCCACGGGCAGGAGCAGCGCCTGGAACTCGGACGGGTTGATCACCGGGACCAGCCGGAAACGGAACGAGAAAATCTGGATGAGCATGATGCCCAGCCAGAAGACCGGCACGGAGACCAGCAAAGCCGGCAGCGAGACCAGCAGATTGCGCAGCCAGGCGAAAGGCGCGAGCGTGGCGGCAAAGGCGATGGCGCCGGCCAGCAGGATCGCAAAAACCAGCCCGAGGCTGGCGAGGCGCAAAGTGGGCGGCAGGTTGGTGGCAAGCAGCGTATTGACCGGCACGCCGGCCTGGATGGAATAGCCGAAGCTGCCTTGCAGGAAATTCCACAGCGTATTGCCATATTGCGCCCAGATCGGCGCGTCGGCGCCATAGAGCACGCGGATTTCGGCGATCTGTTCGGCCGAGAGGCCCATTTCGGGGTTCTGGTATTTGATGAGGAGCGCGTCGCCCGGCAGCGCCTGCAACAGCAGGAAGGACGCAGTAAAGGCCAGCAGTAAAACCACTGCGGCCTGTCCGATCCGGTTCAGCAGATTTCGCGTCATCAGCCTATCCCTTTGAAGGTGAGATGCCGCCCCCGGCGGAGGAGAGCCCGGGGGCAGCGACGCTGGCTAGCGAGGAGCGAGCCAGGTGTTGTAGAAGCTGGGACGCGCCACCGCGTCAAAGCTGATGCCATGCACGTAAGGCGCGCCGGCGAAGACCTGTGGTTCTTCAAAGAACGGGATCACATAGGCCTGATCGAGCAGGTAGACCTGTGCCTCGCCGGCCAATTCGAGCCGCTTGGCATTGTCGGGCTCGGAGGCGATGGCCAGCAGCAGCTTGTTGAGATCTTCATCGACAAACTGTGCGTTGGGATTGAGCCCGCCCTTTTGCAGCAGGGCATCGCGATTGGTCGGGTAGAAATTGGACTTGATCACGTCCGGATCGGCGCGGCCGACCATGGCAGAACGGATCGGAGTCTCGAGCGGATCGAGCTGGTCGGTGGTGGCGCTGCCGGCATCGCCCGCCAGCACGTTGAGCTTGACGCCGACCTGCGCCCATTGCTGGCTGACCAGCTGGAAGGTGGCGCGGTTCTGCGGCTGGGGCAGCGATTCATAGACGTTGAGTTCGAGCTTCTTGCCATCCTTTTCGCGGATGCCATCGGCGCCCACGACCCAGCCGGCTTCATCGAGCAGCGCCTTGGCCTTTTCGGGGTCATAAGCGAGCTTGGCGGAGAGATCGACATAACCCAAAGCGGTCGAGGCTATGACCGAGGTAGCCTTGGGGTAATGCGAAGAGAACAGCGTCGAGACGATCTCGTCGGTATTGGTCGCGGCGGTCAGGGCCTGGCGGACGCGGATATCGGCGACCAGCGGATTGTCGGGACGGAACACCGCATTGTTGTTGACGCCGCGCGTTGGCGCGGAGTGGATCAGATAGCCCTGCGCCTCGACCTGGGGTTCGTCATAGGCCTGAATCTGGCGGATGAAATCGGCCTGGCCGGCGAGCAGCGCGCCGATGCGGACGCTGTCTTCGGGGGTGATGATATATTGGATGGCGTCGAGATAGGCGCGGCCCTGATGCTCGAAGCTCTTGGGGCCCCAGGCATAGTCTTCGCGGGCCTTGAGGTTGAGGCTTTGGCCGAGGGTTTCGCTTTCGACCACGAAGGCGCCCGAGCCGATGATCTTGGTGGCGTCGCCCAATTCGTTGAAGGGCAAATCGAGCGTGGCGGGGGACACGAGGCCCGAGCCGATCACTGAGGTACCCTGCAGGAAACCGGGAGCGGGTGCCTTGAAGACGAATTTGACGGTCAGCGGGTCGATGACTTCGCTGTGGTCGTAATTGGTGATGACCTCGGAAACCGGGTAGCCCAGTTCCTTATTGCCCAGGCCGAACGTGTCGAAATTCTTGGCCACGGCGGCAGCGTCGAGCGGGGTGCCATCGGAGAAGGTGACGCCGGGACGCAGCTTGAATGTGTATTCAGTGGCGTCGGCATTGATCTCCCAGCTTTCGGCCAGCCAGGGTTCGTTCTTGAGGGTTTCGGGGTTCTGCCAAGTCAGCTTGTCGGTGATCTGGTTGAGAATGCCGCTATTGGGGTAAAAACCGCCAGCTGGCGGGTAAAGATTGGTGTGGGCCTGCTGCTCGAGATAGACCAGCGTGCCACCCTGCACCGGGGTTTCCTGGGCATGCAGCGCCATGCTCGAGACGCCGACCAGCAGCAGGGCCGAAAGAGCTGCGCCAGCAAAACGCCTCGCGCTCGGAAGTAAAATTCGTGACACAGCAGGTTCCTTTCAACCAGTGGAGGGCTCGCCTCCCGCTCTGTCCAAAATGCTATTCCGATCCGGCTCGAACTCAATAATGTCTATTAAATTGGTAGGCTATATTGAGAAGGAAGACGGCAAAGCCGATGCGCCGCTCGGGGCGCTGTTAGAAATTCTTCGTCGTGTGGAAAGAATGAGCCGTCCCCAGGGGCCGGCTTGGGCATGGGAGCCTCGGTCCGCCTCCCTCCCCCTTGAGGGGAGGGATTGAGGGTGGGGGTGCTGAGGTTTCAAACCAATATCGAGCGTTGGGAGACCGCAGCACCCCCACCCCTAACCCCTCCCCTCAAGGGGGAGGGGGATGGCATTGGGGTTCTCTGTCCGCTGACTACTTCCAGCGGGGCTTGCCGTCCATCATGCCGCTGGTGGTGGCGGCTTCGATGGCGGCCAGCTCGTCGGCGGAGAAATCGAGCTGTTGCAGGGCGCCCAGATTGTCGTGCAGTTGGGCCAGTGTGCGCACACCGATCAGCGCGGAGGTCATCTCCTTGCGGCGGAGGACCCAGGCGAGCGCGAGCTGCGGCAGGCTCTGGCCGCGGGCCTTGGCGATGGTGGCGAGTTTGCCGACGGCCTCAAGCGTTTCCGGGCGGATATTGGCCGCCTTGAGGAAGGGATTGTTGGAGGTGCCACGGGCGCCTTCGGTGTCGCCGGTATTGTATTTGCCCGAGAGGATGCCCTGCGCCAGGGGCGAAAAGGCGATCATGCCGATGCCGAGCTCGCCGCAGGCATCGATGGTGTGGTCGTTCTCGATCCAGCGGTTGAGCATGGAATAGCTGGGCTGGTGCAGGATGCAGGGCACGCCCAGCGACTTGAGGATGGCGTGAGCCTCGCGCGTTTCTTCGACCGGATAGTTGGAAATGCCGACATAGAGCGCCTTGCCCTGGGCCACGATATGGGCGAGCGCGCCCATGGTTTCCTCGAGCGGGGTATTGGGATCGAAGCGGTGGGAATAGAAGATATCGAGGTAGTCGAGGCCGAGGCGTTTCAGGCTCTGATCGCAGCTGGCGATCAGGTTTTTGCGGCTGCCCCATTCGCCATAGGGGCCTTCCCACATATTGTAGCCGGCCTTGGAGGAGACGATGATTTCATCGCGATAGGGGCGGAAATCGCGGGCCATGACCAGGCCAAACAGCTCCTCGGCCGAGCCGGGAGGGGGGCCGTAATTGTTGGCAAGATCGAAATGGGTGATGCCAGCATCGAAGGCGGCACCCAGGATTTCGAAGGCGGATGGGTAGTCGCGGGTGCCGCCGAAATTCTGCCACAGGCCCAGGCTGATGACGGGGAGCTTGAGCCCCGAGCGGCCGGCATGGCGATATTGCATGGTTTCGTAACGGCCGGAAGCGGCGCTGTAGGTCATGGAATGTCCAGTCAGAAGTGAAGTTCAGCTCAGCGGCGGGCGCCGGTGGCCATGTCGAAAACGTGGATGAGCGCAGGCGCCACCGACGCCGTGAAGTCCATGCCGGGGCTGACATCGATCCCGCCATCGACGATGACGGTCAAGTCCTGCCCGGCCATATCCACCACCAGATGCGTTTGCGCCCCGGTGCGCTCCACCAGGCGGATTTTGCCGTGCAGGGGATTGTTGGCGTCGCCCGGGATGAAGTTTTCCGGGCGCAGGCCGAGGGTTACGCGTTCGCCGGTGGTTACGGCCACGGCGGGATCGAGCTTGAGTACGTCGCCGGAGGGCAGTTTGGCTGCGGAACCGTCGACGATGTCGGCGGTGACGAAGTTCATCGAGGGCGAGCCGATGAAGCCGGCGACGAAGAGATTGGCCGGGGTGCGGTAGAGGTCCATCGGCGCGCCGGCCTGTTCGATGCGGCCCTTGTTGAGCACGACGACGGTGTCGGCCAGGGTCATGGCCTCGACCTGGTCGTGGGTGACATAGATCGAAGTGCGCTTGATCTTGGCGTGCAGGCCCTTGATCTCGGTGCGCATCTGCACGCGCAGCTTGGCATCGAGATTGGAGAGCGGTTCGTCGAACAGGAACACCGCCGGATCGCGCACCACGGCGCGGCCCATGGCGACGCGCTGGCGCTGGCCGCCGGAGAGGTGGGCGGGGCGGCGGTTCAGCAGGTCGGTGAGTTCGAGCAGGCGTGCGGCATCGGCAACGCGCCTGTCGCGCTCGGCGGCGGGGACACCGGCGATCTTGAGGTTGAACGCCATGTTCTGCGCCACGGTCATATGCGGGTAGAGCGCGTAGGACTGGAACACCATGGCGATGTTGCGGTCGCGCGGGCTGAGGTGATCCACCGGCTGGTCGCCGAAGAGGATTTCGCCGTCGGTCAATTCTTCGAGGCCGGCGATCATGCGGAGCAGAGTGGACTTGCCGCAGCCGGACGGGCCGACCAGGGCGACGAAAGCGCCATCGGCAATGGTGAGGTCCAGGCCATGGATGACCGGGACGTTGCCGAAGCTCTTTTTGAGGCCGTTCAGTGTGACCGACGCCATTATGCGGCCCTCGATGATGCATTGCCCATCGAGACGATCTCGATCGGCAGGTCGAGACTCCTAACGTAGTCGATCAGTGCCAGCAGCGGCAGTTGGTCGTGGCGGCCAAGGCTGTCATAGATGGAGCGGCAGGTGGTGGCGATGTCGACGCCCGCGTTCTGGCTGACGAAGTATTTGGCGGAGGCGGGATATTTCGAATTGATCGAGTGTTCGGCAATGGCCAGCAATTGCTGGATTTTGAGGGCGGTGGCGCGATCCTTGTCAAAGTTGATCGAGACCCATTGCACCAGCTCTGGGTACAGGTTGGCGGCGTAGCTGGAAAAGCCGTGTCCGCCGGCCTCGAGCGTATCGATCAGGGTGCCCATCTGGGTGTTGAAGAATTTGAGACCCGAGCCTTTGGTGGCGGCGAGCTTGAGCTTCATCAGATCGAGATTGTGGCAGGTGTCCTTGTGGAACAGCACGCGGCCGGTGCTGGCGGCCCAGCCCAGGTCGTCGGGGGCAACGCCGCGCTTATACGGGCGCGGGCATTCGTAAAAGCCCAGCGGAATGTCGCCGGTCTGGGCCAGCACCTGCTCGACGCGGCCGCGCCAGACGGCGTTGGTTTCGCCTTCATCAGCAATCAGGCAGGGCAGCAGCACCACGGCGGTAACGCCCGTATCGGCAATGGCCTTGACGGCGTCAGCCTGTTCGGACGGTGCCGAGCCCGCCACGGCGGAGGCGATGACCGGCACGCGGCCATCGGCACGCTTGACCACGCGGGTTGCCAGTTCCACCCGCTCCTCGGGGTTCATCTGGTAGATTTCGCTCGACAGGCAGACGGTGAAAATGCCGGCGACCTTTGCGGTCGCGTAATAGTCGACCAGTGCATCGACGCCCGCCCAATCGATCGAGCGATCGATATTGAAGGGGGTGAGCATGACCGGCCAGGCGCCGTTGGGGATGAGGTCTTTGGAATTGGACATGGCAGTTTTCCTTATGCGTCAGCCCTTGACGGAGCCGGAGATGAGATCGAGCCGCCAATAGCGCTGCAACAGCAGGAACAGGGCGACGAGTGGAAGAATGGAGAGGAAGGCGCCGGTGATGATGAAGGTGTACATCCCCGGCTGTTCGGTGCCGGCATTGAGCATGGTGTAGAGCCCCACAGTCAGCGGGAAGAGGCGCTCATCGGACAGCATCAGGAAGGGCAACAGGAAGTTGTTCCAGATGCCGATGAACTGCAGCAGGAAGACGGTGATGAGGCCGGGGATCATTGGGGCGAGGCCAATGGAGAAGAAGATGCGGCCTTCGCTGGCGCCATCGACGCGCCCGGCTTCGAGCAATTCGTCATGCACGACGGCATTGGCATAGATGCGACAGAGATAGATGCCGAGCGGAGAGAGGATGGAGGGGATCAGCACGGCCCAATAGGTGCCGGCCAGCCCGATCTTGCTCATCAGCAGGTATTGCGGCACGGCCAGCACGACGCCGGGGATCAGCACGGCGCCGAGCAGGAAGGCGAAGACTACATTCTTGCCGGCGAAGTTGTATTTGGCGAGACCATAGCCCGCCGCCGCCGAGACGATGGTGGAGAGCGAGGCGCCGCCCACGGCAAAGAGCAGCGAATTGAAGGTCCAGAGCCAATACCGACCGCCACGATAATTGGAGAGGCCGACAATATTGTCGATGAAGCCGCCGCTAAAGCCCGGCATGAAGGAGGGCAATGCGAAGAGTTCGCCGGGATATTTGCTCGTCGCCGCCACCAGCCAATAAAGCGGCATGAGGCAATAGAGCGCCCCGATGAACAGGATAATGGTGGGCAGCCAGGCAATGCGGCGGTGATGGCTGCGCGCCCGCTGGCGGGCGGTGGTGATATCCACGGTCATGCCATGCCTCCGGCGCTGCGGCGGCGCGTTATCCAGAACAGGACCACGGACGACACGATGGTGATCAGGGCGATGAGCATGGCCGAAGCCGCCCCGCCATAGACGTTCTGCGCGACGAAGGTGTCGCGATAGACCAGCATCATCGGCACCCAGGTGGAGGACAGGGCATCGGTGAGCGGCGCCAAGGTCGTGGGCTCGGAGAAGGTCTGGATGGTGCCGATCAGCGAGAACAGGCCTGTCAGCACCAGCGCGGGCAGTAGCAGCGGCAATTTGATGTCGCGGGCGATCTGCCACTCATTGCAGCCATCAACGCGGGCCGCATCATACAGCTCGGAGCCGATGCCACGCAGGGCGGTGTAGAGAATGACCATGTTGAAGCCGACACCGCCCCAGATATTGATATTGGCGATGGACCAGAACACGCTGTCGCGGGTGAAGAAATTGGGCTGTGGCAGGCCCAGATTGGCCGCCAATTCGCGGAACGGGCTGACACCGGGCAGATACATGAAGCCCCACATCAGCGAGGCGATAACGCCCGGCACGGCGAAGGGCAGGAAGATGGAAATGCGCGAAAACCGCGCCAGCCGCACGCGTGGCGTATCGAGCAGCAGGGCAAACAGCAGCGCCAGGCCCAGCGTGATGGGAATGGTGATGACGCCCAGCCAGAGCATGCGGCCAAAGCCGGCCCAAAGCTCGGGATTGAACGCCGCCGTCACGTAATTGGCGAAACCGACAAAGGTCTCCTCGCGCCGCCCCAGCCCGCCACCGGCAACCTTGATGCCCCGCAAGCTCTGCAGGATGGAATAGATGAAGGGCGCGACGATCATGGTCAGCGACAGGATGATGGCCGGGCCGACAAACAGCCAGGGCGCCAGCGGATGGACGGCGCGATAGCGCCGCTTGGCAGGGGTTTTCGGTGTCGTCATGACTTAAACTTCCGGCAAACCGCCCGGAGGAGCGGAGCGCCGAGGCGCCCCGCCCTTTCCGGGAGGAAACATTGGATCAGTGAGCCGCTTGGACCACGTTGTAGCCCTGGTTCTTCATGTCATCGAAGGTGACCTTCTGGACCACGTCGAGCACGTCGGCGAAGCTGGACTTGTTCTGCACGGCCTCGCCCATGGCGTTGACATAGGCGTCGAACGCAATGCCGCGATTGGGGCCCCAGGAGACGGTGGGAGTAGCCGCGTCGATCTCGCCGGCCAGTTGATAGAAGTTCTTTTCATCAGGGATGAAGGCAGGCGCTTCCTGCAGCTGGGGCAGCTTGCGGGCCGCAAGATTGGCTGGCCAGATGTTCATCAGGCGTACATAGGCGGCCAGCGCCTCTTCATTATTGGTGATCCAGATGGCGAATTTCTTGGCCTCTTCGGGATGCTTGGTCAGCGCGGAGACGGCCGTGGCGCTGCCGCCGGTGACGCCGCCGGAATATTGGGCGCCAACGCCTTCGCTCCAACGCGGCAGGGGAATGGCGGCCCAATCGCCCAGTGTATCGGGCGCCAGGTTCTGGATCAGCGGCGGCGCCCAGACGGCGCTGATAATGCCGATAATGCTGCCATTGGCGATGGCGGCACCCCATTCGGGGCTGAAAGCCTGCATGCCGGAGACAGCGTCAGTGGTGACCAGATCCTGCCAGAAGGAGGCGACCTTCTTGGCCTCGGGGCCATTGATATCAACGGTCCACTGATCGCCCTCGAGCGACCACCATTTGGCGCCGACCTGGTGGGTGAGTGCGGCCATGGTGCCGGCATCGCCGGTGGAGAACTGGGTGAGGTATTTGGTGGGGTCGGCGGCGCGCACCGCCTTGGCCGCTTCCCCGAATTCTTCCCAGGTTTTGGGCGGCTCGATATTGAGCTCGGCCAGCAGGTCCTTGCGGTAGAAGAAATACATGGGCGAGGTGCCCTGCGGGGTGGCCCAGGTGGTGCCATCGAAGGTGACGAGATTCCAGGCAACCGGGGTGATCTGGTCTTTCAGCGGCGCCATTTCTGGCGTGATGTCGGCAACCAGCCCATTGACGATCAGCGCCGGCAGATCGCCATAGGTGACATTGGTCACATCGGGCGGATTGCCTGCGGTGTGGGCGGCCGACAGTTTCTGGACGATTTCATTGGCGCCGGCGGCACGGCTGACCGTGACGTGAATGTCCGGGTTCTGCTCGTTCCAGATGGCGATGACTTCGTCGATATGGGGCGCCCAGTTCCAATAGGTCAGCTCGACCTTGTCCTGGGACAGGGCCGGAGTGGCGAGCAGCACAGCGCCCAGGCTGGCGGCAAGCAGGTTTCGCGCGGCGCGGACGCCGGTTGGAAGTGTCATGAATCTCTCCTCCGAAGCAGCCGCCATGGAGCGGCCCTCGTATCGTGTTCGGTGCAGACCGGAACGGCGCAGGCATCTGGCGCGGCGAGGTTATCCCCCTGCCCGGCTCAGCTTTTTGTTTGCGCTCGTTTCAGGCTGTCCCTAACCTAGAGCAGGGAAATGAAGCCGTCTCTTTGGATGGGAATAAGCAATTGTGGAATGGTAAGACGCAGCAGAAAAGGGCGTGGACGCAGCTCACCCATGAGCTTGAACGGGTGCCTACGAGCCTGGTTGCCGCCGCCAACACCTCCTGCGATATGCCGTTTCCGCATTGGCATGCACAGGTCGAAATCAACTTCATCTATTCGGGCGCGATGACTTATCGCATGGCCAGCCATACGGTGGATCTGATCGGGGGCGATCTCTGCATTTTCTGGGGCGGGCAGCCGCATCAGGCCATCCATTTCGAGCCGGGGACCGAACTCATCGCCATTCACCTGCCGCTGGTGCATTTCTTCCGCCTGCGGCTGGCGGCGGACCTGATGCATCGGCTGACGCGAGGCGCCACGGTGGTAACGCGGCAGGAGGGACATGCCGATGAGGAGACGTTCCGCCGGCTGACGCTCTATATGCGCGGCGACGATCCGATGCGGCGCGAGCATGCGATCGACGAATTGCTGATGCGGATCAACCGCATCAATTTCGAGCCCTATCGACTGGTCGATGCCGAGGGCGGCGGGGCCAGCGCGGGCGAACCGCTCGATCCGCATTCCTTCCGCAATGTCATCGATATCTGCGCCTATATCACCGAGAATTTCCGCGATGATATCGGCTCGGCCGATGTGGCGTCGTTCGTCGAAATCCATCCCAAATACGCGATGAGCGTGTTCAAGAAATCCACCGGGATGACGCTCAATGAGTACATCACCCTGCTGCGGCTGAGCTATGCGCAGTCGCTGCTGATGGAGGATGATCTGACCATTCTCGATGTGGCGATGGAGAGCGGGTTTGGCTCGCTCAGCGCCTTCAGCCAATCGTTCCGCAAGGTCACCGGGCAATCCGCGTCGGATTTCCGGCGCGAACGGACGCTGGGGAGTTCGCTGGTCGCCTAGCTGAAAAAGCCGAAGATCAGCGGGGCGAGGAAGGCTGTGGCCAGGCCGTTGAGCGCCATGGCGAGGCCGGCAAAGGTGCCGGCGACGGAATTGACCTGGAAGGCGCGGGCGGTGCCGATGCCGTGGGAGGTCAGGCCGGCGGCGAAGCCTCTTGCGGCGTAGTCGGTGATTTTGAGGGCGTTCATCAGCGGGGTGACGATTACGGCGCCCAATATGCCGGTGGCGATGACGAGGACGGCGGTGAGCGCTGGTTCGCCCCCGATCTGGCCGGCGATGCCCACGGCAATGCCCGCAGTGACCGATTTGGGGACCAGCGCCAGGACAATGGCGGGGGCGGCGCCGAGCGCTATCGCGATGCCGGTGGCCGAGAGCATGGCGAAGGGGGCGCCGATGGCGAGGGACGCCAGGATCGGCAGGGCCTTGGCTTTGACCAATTGGCGGCTGCGATAGAGGGGCACGGCCAGGGCGACGGTTGCGGGGCCGAGGATGAAGTGGATGAATTGGGCGCCGTCGAAATAGGTGTCGTAGCTGGTGCCGGTCAGGCGCAGGACCAGGACGACCACGACGATGGTGATCAGCACGGGATTGACCACTGGGTGGTAGCCGCTGCGCTTGGCGATCCATTGGGCGGCGAGGAAGACCCCGATGGTGAGGGTGAGCCAGAGCAAGGGGCTGGCGGCGAGATAGACCCAGAGGTCGAAATTCGGATTGGTCATGGCTGGGTCTCCTTGGCCGGCAGCAGGCGGCTGACGAAGCGGAAGACGGCGACGGTGACGATGAGGGTCAGCACGGTGGAGACGACGAGCGCGGCGACTAGGGCCAGGCCATTGTCGAAGACCAATTGGTAATTCTGGGAAATGCCGACGCCGGCTGGGATGAAGACCAGGCCCAGATTGGCGAGCAGGCCATCGGCGGACTTGGCGACGGGGCCGGTTTCGGCGGAGGCGGCGCCCTGGCGCCAGCCCTGAATGGCGAGCAGGGCGAGGAGCAGGACGATGCCGATAACGGGGCCGGGAATGGGCAGGCCCAGGCCCCGCGCGATGATTTCGCCGGCGAGTTGGCAGGCCAGCAGGATGAATAGTCCGAAGAGCATGGGCGACTCCCTTTCAGGTGCCGAAAGCTAGCACGGAGGCCCGGGCTTGGAGAGCTAATGCAGCAGGTTCTTGGCGAAGGTGCCGCGGGACATGATGGCGGACATGTGGGCGCCGTCGCCTTGGAGGAGCCCGATATCGCTGAGGGGGTTGCCGTTGATGACCAGCAGATCGGCGGAGGCGCCGGGGGCTATGATGCCGGCTTCGCCTTCGAGGCGGCAGAGTTTTGCGCCGATCATGGTGGCGGAGCGGATGATTTCGGCCGGGGTGAGCACCTTGGCGAGGATTTCGAATTCCATGCAGTGATATTTGCGGAGCTGGCCCAAAAGGTCGGAGCCGAAGGCCATGGGCAGGCCGGCGTCGCGCATGACTTCAAGCGAGCGGAGGCCACCGCTGCGGACCACCTCGATCTTGGCGAATTCGGCGGCGCCGAGGCCGAGCGCTTCGCCTTCGAGCGCCAGCGCGTCATAGGCGACGAGCGTGGGCACGGCGATGCAGCCGTTTTCGGCGGCGAGCTTGGCGGTTTCGGGCTCGATCAGGTTGCAATGTTCGAGCGAATGCACGCCCAGCTCGACGCAGCGGCGGATGGCCTTGTCGGTATAGACATGGGCCGAGACATAGAGCCCGGCATTGTCGGCCTCTTCCACCATGGCGAGGATTTCCTCGCGGGAATATTGGATGGAATGGATCGGGTCATTGGGCGAGGACACGCCGCCATTGGCCATGACCTTGATGAAATTGGCGCCCTCCTTGATCATGGTGCGGCAGGCGGCGCGGACATTGTCGACGCCATCGACGATGAGGCCCATCGAGCCCAACCGATCGGAGAAGATGCCAGGCCGGTCGTCGGTGCGCGAGCGCAGATCGGCGTGGCCGCCAGTGGTGGTCAGGCCCTTGCCGCAGATGACGAGGCGGGGTCCGGGGATCAGGCCCTCATTGACCGCGCGGACCAGGCCATAATCGGCGCCGCCCAGATCGCGCAAAGTGGTGAAGCCGCGGCGCAGGGCCTCGTTCATCACGCGGGCCGCGCGCAGGGCGGCGAGCGAGGATGGGGCGGTCATATTGGCCCAGAGGTCGAGCGTTTCGGCCACGACATGGACGTGGCAATCGATCAGGCCAGGCATGATGGTGCGGCCGCCCAGGGGGATTTCCACGGTGTTGGCGGGGGTGGTGAGGCCCGTGCCGATGGCGGCGATGCGGTCGCCGGTCACCAGCACGTCGAGGCCGTCGCGCAGCACGCCCTGCTCCGCATCAAGGACACGGCCGCCGGTGAAGAGATAGTTCTGGGTCATGACCGGTCCTTTGAGTTGATTTTGGTTACGTTTGCGAATTGCGAAGGTGAGCCCCGATCCAATCCCCTCCCCCTTGAGGGGAGGGCTAGGGTGGGGGTGTCGGAGTCTCTACAAACTCTATGTCGGAGGATAGTCCGACACCCCCACCCTCAATCCCTCCCCTCAAGGGGGAGGGAGGCGGATCGGGGCTCGCCCGCAATCAGAAAGGCTGAACATCGCAACAAGCTAACGGTGGTGGCAGGCGACGAAACGGCCATCGTCGCGGGCAGTCAATTCGGGATCGGCGGTCTTGCACACTTCCGTGGCCAGTGGGCAGCGGGTGTGGAAGGCGCAGCCGGAGGGTTTGCGGGTGGCGCTGGGGATATCGTCATTGGTGGCGCTGAACTGGTGGCGCTTGCGCGGATCGTGCGAGGGCGCCGAGCGCATCAATAGCTCGGTATAGGGATGGGTCGGATTGGCGAAGATTTTGGTCTTGGGGGCGATCTCGACAATGCGGCCCAGATACATCACGGCGACGCGGTGGGAGATATATTCCACCACGCCCAGATCGTGCGAGACGGCGAGATAGGACACGCCCAGATCGCGCTGCAGATCGCTCAAGAGGTTGAGGATTTGCGCCTGCACCGACACGTCGAGAGCCGAAACGGGCTCGTCGCAAACGATGACGTCGGGATTGAGCGCGAGCGCACGGGCGATGCCGATGCGCTGGCGCTGGCCGCCGGAGAATTGATGGGCGAAATTGTCGGCCTGGTCGGGGCGCAGGCCGACGCGCTGCATCAGTTCGGCAACCCGGGCGGTGCGTTCGGCCTTGGTGCCGACATTGTGGATGTCGAGCGGGGCGCGAATGATGTCGCGCACGCGCTGGCGCGGATTGAGCGACGAGAACGGGTCCTGAAACACGATCTGCATGCGGCGGCGATAGGATTTGAGCGCGGCGCGATTGAAGCTGCGGATTTCCTGGCCGTCGAAATTGACCTGCCCGCCGGTCGGTTTGACGAGGCCCATCAGCGCAAGGCCGGTGGTAGATTTGCCGCAGCCGCTTTCGCCCACAAGGCTGAGCGTTTCGCCGCGCGCCAGGGTGAAGCTGACGCCATCCACGGCTTTGACCGCGCCGACCTGGCGCTGCAAGACGCCGGCCCTTATGGGGAAATGGACTTGCAGATTATCGACGCTGAGCAAGGGGGTTTGATCAGGCTGCATCGTCGTGCTCCCAGCAGGCGGCCCAGTGACCGGGGCGTTTTTCTTCGAATGGCGGGCGCTCGGAAAGGCAGCGCGCCGAGGCATTGGGGCAGCGCGGGGCAAAGGCGCAGCCCTTGGGCAGGTCCCAAAGCGGAGGCACCGTGCCGGAAATATCGGCCAGGCGGTCGCCGGCTTCGCTGGAGGCGCCGGCACGTGGCACGGCGCCCATCAGCCCGATTGTATAGGGGTGGAAGGGGCGGTCGAAGAGATCGTAAATGCTGGCTTCTTCGACCTTGCGGCCGGCATACATCACGATGACCCGGTCGGCGACTTCGGACACCACACCCAGATCGTGGGTGATGAGGATTTGCGCGGTGCCCAGGCGCTTTTGCAGATCGGAGATCAGGCCCAAAATCTGGGCTTGAATGGTCACGTCGAGCGCGGTGGTCGGCTCGTCGGCAATGATGATCTTGGGATCGCAGGACAGTGCCAAAGCAATCATGGCGCGCTGGCGCATGCCGCCGGACAGCTCATGCGGGTATTGGCCGGCGCGGCGTTCGGGATCGGGCATTTGCACCAGTTGCAGGGCTTCGATGGCGCGGGCGCGGGCCTGTTTATGGCTGCATTTGCGGTGCTGGCGCACCGCTTCGGCGATCTGCTCGCCGATCTTGAGCACGGGATTGAGCGCGGTCAGCGGCTCCTGGAAGATCATGGCGATCTGCTCGCCACGAAAATCCTCGACCTGACGCTGGTTCATGGCGAGGAAATCCACGCCATCGATCAAAATCTTGCCGGAGGCGACCTGGGCCGCCTCCGGCAATAGCCGCAGCAGCGAGAGGGCAGTCATCGACTTGCCGCAGCCACTCTCCCCCACGATGCACAGGGTTTCCCCTGCCCGCACCGAGAGGTTCATGTCGGAAACGACAGCGAATGAACCATTGGCACCACGGATCTCGATTTCAAGATCGGTGACTTGGAGCACTGGCGCCTGGGAAGCGTGTGGGAGGACACTCATCGTTGTCGTTTCCTTGCATTAGGCGATGCGGCGTACCGCATCGCCGATCTGGTATCAGTCGGTGGCGCCTTCGAGATTGCCCACCATGAAGCCGTAGTCGCCCGATTGGACGAGGTTGCGCGTGAGGTGCTGCATGATCATCACGCCGTTGGCGAACGGGGTGGGGATCTCTTCGAGCACTTCGAAATTGTAGGGGCTGACGACGCGACCGAGCAGCTGGCCGGCCTTGATGACCTCGCCATTGGCGGGGCAAAGCGGCTCGAGCCAGCCGCCCTGGCTGGGGCGGATGCCGGCCAGTTCATTGACCACGATCTGCTTGGGATTTTCCCAGGGCGTACCGGGGATGACGCCCTTGGTGCGCAGCATATTGAGGACGCCATCGACGGTGCGCTTGATGTAGGGGGTCTGATCGAGAATGCCGCCGCCCAGCTCGATGACGGAAACCGGAATGTTGCGCTTGTCGAGGGTGACCGATTTGGTGGTGCCGCCGAAGACGGTGCCCTGCTTGTTCTCGACCGGGCGGTAGAGGAGCTTGGAGCCGAAGGCACGCGAAAGCTGCTCGTCATTCCAGATATAGACGTAATCGACCGTGGGGCGATCGGTGCCGCTATGCAGGTCGATATGGACGTCGATGACGTTGAAATAGTGCTCGGTCAGCGCATAAGCGAGCTGCTGGCTATAGGTGCCCTTGGGGCTGCCGGGGAATTGGCGATTGAGATCGACCTTGTCGATGGTGGCAAAGCGCTCATTGACCGCGAAGGCCGATGGATTGGCAACCGGCAGCAACAGAATGCGGCCCTTGAGCGGCATGGTCTTGAGGATGTGGAAGAGTTCGAGAATTGCCTGCGAGCCGGTATTCTCATTGCCATGGATCGATGCCGAGATGCCGATGGTGGGGCCATCTTCTTCGCCCACCAGTTCATGCACGAACAATACGGCATCGCTGCCATCGGCATTGGTGGTGAACTTGGGACGAAGCTGGTTGATGGACTTTACCATTCGATTATTCCTTTAGTTATTTGGTCTTGGCCCCGCCGCGCGACAGCTGGCGAGGATCGAGAACATCCCTGAGCCCATCGCCCAGGAGGTTGAAACCGAGCACGGTGACCATGATGGTCGCGCCCGAAATGATGGAGAGCCACGGCGCATCGCGCATGAATTTGGTGCCGTAGGACAGCGTCCAGCCCCAGGTGGGGGTGGGCGGCGGGAGGCCGAAGCCGAGAAAGCTCAGCGCGGATTCCGAGATAATGGCGGTGCCCAGGCCGAGCGAGGCGAGCACGATGATCGGGCCCAGCGCATTGGGCAGAACTTCCTTGAAGATGATGCGGATGGGGCTGGCCCCGAGCGCGCGGGCGGCCTGCACGTAGTTTTGCTCGCGCAGGACCAAGGTGGTCGAGCGGACGACGCGGGCATATTCGGTCCAGGCTACGACGATGATGGCGAAGGATACGTTGAGCACGCCCGGCCCGAGCACGGCGACGATGGCCAGCGCCAGCACGATGGCGGGGAAGCCGAGGAAGATATCGGTGATGCGCATCAGGAGCTGGTCGACCCAGCCGCCGAAATAGCCGGCGACGAGGCCAACCACGGTGCCGATGGCGGCCGAGCAGACCACCGAGATGATGGCGATGGTCAGCGAGATACGGGCGCCGAACACCATGCGCGACCACAGATCGCGGCCGAAATTGTCGGTGCCGAGCAGGTGCTGCGCCGTGGGCAGGGCAAAGCGGTTGCGCATGTCCATCTGTTCGACGCCATGGGTGGCCACATAGGGCGCGAAGATGGCGCAGAGGATGATGGCGAGAGAAATCGCGGCCCCGACCATGAGCGAGGTATTCTGGAAGGCTTTTGGCAAACGCATGGTGGTCACCCGAGGCGGATGCGCGGATCGACCGCGGCATAGAGGAGATCGACCACCAGATTGACCAGCGCGAAGACGATGGCGAAGGTCAGAACGATGCCCTGAATGAGCGGCAGATCGCGCTGCGAAATGGCCGCGATGGTGAGCTGGCCCAGGCCCGGCCAGGCAAAGATGGATTCGGTCAGCACCGCGCCACCGAGCAGGGCGCCAAAGCGCAGGCCGATGACGCTGAGCACGGGCAGCAGGGCATTGCGTAGGGCGTGGCGGACGACCACCCTGCCCCGGCGCAGGCCCTTGGCATAGGCGGTGCGCACGAAATCCTCGCGCAGCACTTCGAGCATGGAGGCGCGCACCAGCCGGGAAATGATGGCGGCCGAATTGGCGGCCAAAGCCAGCGCCGGCAAGGCGATATGGCTGATCGAATCCCAGAGCACCTGCGGGCGGCCCGTGAGCGCGGCAAACAGGGCTTCATGCAGCGGCACGCCGCGGCCGATAGCGGGGAGCCAGCCGAGTTGCACGGCGAACAGCAGCATGAGCAGCAGACCCAGCCAATAGACCGGCATGGAAACGCCGAGCTGGGCGAAGAGCATGGTGGCCGTATCGATGAACGAGCCCTGGCGGATGGCCGCCAGCACGCCCAGCGTCAGCCCGATCAACGTGGCGAGGACCAGCGACACCACGGCCAGTTCGATGGTGGCGCCGAGCCGGCCGGCGATGATTTCGGCCACGGGCTGGTTCTGGAAGATCGAGGTGCCCATATCGCCATGCAGGAGCGCGGCGAAATAGTCCCAGAGGCGGATATACCAGGGATCGTTGAGGCCCAGCGCATTGCGCAGATTGAGGATGGCTTCGGGCGTCGCGTCTTGTCCGAGCAGGACGGCCGCCGGGTCGCCTGGGATGAGCAGCAGCAGGCCGAATGTCACCACGACCATGCCGATGGCCATGGGGATGAGCAGCAATAGCCGGCGGACGATATAGGCGATCATGAGGTCGAGCCGATCACGACGTTGTCGATCTTGCGGGGGTAATGGGTCATGCTGTCGGGACCTTCGGCGGTGATCAGCACGGTGTCGGCAATGCGGTAGCCCGCAAAGCCGGGCACAAAGATTGCCGGCTCGCTCGAGGTGATCATCCCGGGCTCGAGAATGGTTTCGTCGCCGGCTTCGACCCAGGGCGATTCATGGAACATGACGCCCATGCCGTGGCCGACGCGGTGCAGCAGATAATCGGACATGCCGCTGTCGCGGATGAAGGCCAGGGCCAGATTATCCGCAGAGGCGCAGGTGTGGCCGGCGATCAGCGCGGCGGTGGCCATGCGCTGGGCTTCGTAGGCTACGGCGTAGTGGTCGAGCTGCATCTTGCTGGGTTCGCCGATGAACAGCGTGCGTTCGCTTTCGGCGGCTCGGCCACCGACGCGGCAACCGAGCGAGAGAATGATGCTTTCGCCCCGTTTGACCGGATTGCCGGTGGGCATGCCATGGGGAAAAGCCGAGCGGGCGCCGGAATAGACGAGCCCACTGGCCAGCCCCTGCACCAGCATCAGATCGGCATGTTCTTCATACATGATCTTCATGGCGTGGCGCGAGACGAAGGATTCGATTTCGATCTCGCTGGGCAGCGTGCCGCCCGAGGCCATGGCCTCGGCAATCAGGCCGACGCCGGCCACCACCATCTCATCGGAAATCCGCGCAGCCTCGCGGTGCAGCACGATTTCCTCGGGATATTTGATCAGCCGCATCTGCTGGACGATATTGGCCGGCACGACGCGGCTGGCATTGGGGAAAGCGGCCTCGATCTGGCTGACGCGGGCGAGCGAAATGGCGTGGCTATAGGCGACGACGCCGGTCATGTCGGGGAAGGCGCGACCGAGCACGTCAAAGGGGCGGTCAATGCCGGGGAATTCGAAATAGACGATGGGTTCGGCGGCGATATTCTGATGCGCCGCATGGCTCTCTTCGAGCTTGGGCAGCAGCAGCCAGGCGCCGTCATGGCTGATGGCAAAGACCACCGGGCGCTCGGTGGTGTAGTGCGAGAAGCCGGTGGTGTAGATCACGTCATCGTTGGAATCGAGCAGCAGCAGGTCGATGCCCGCAGCGGCCATGCGCTTGCGGATATCGGCGTGAACCTTGGCATAATAGTCGTGTCCGAGGACCTGGTGGAACGCCATCTATCGTCTCATGAACTTTGGAAAAAAGCCGGCCGACATCGGGCAGATGCCGGCCGCAGTCGTCAGGAAATCAGTCGGTGAAACCGATAAGGCCACGCAGATTGCCGCGCGGAGTGGCCTGCACACTCACCGGAATGTCCTTGGAATAGAACATCTGGTAGCCCTGGGCCGAGACGATGTAATAGGGCAGATCCTGCGCCAGGATCGTGGCTGCGGCCTGGTAATCCTTGACGCGTTCGGCCTGATCGAGGGTCGAGCGGCCGTCCTGCAGCAGGGTATCGACTTCGGGGTTGGAATAGCCGCCCCAATTGGTCGAGCCGCCCGTGGTGAGCTGGGCGAACATCAGCCGATCGGGATCGACGATATTGAGCCAGCCGAGCAGTGCGATCTGGTGCATGCTCTTCTGCACGTAATTGGTCGAGAAGGATGGCCAATCGGAAATCTGCGCGGTCGCCTTGACGCCGGCCGATTCAAAGATGGCCTGCATATATTCCACGGTCTGGACGCGATTGGGGTCTTCGCTGTGGGTCGCCAGCGTCACGGCCAGATCGGCACCGTCCTTGTCGAGCACGCCATCGCCATTGCTGTCGGTCCAGCCCAGTTCGTTGAACAGGGCAACGGCGCCTTCGATGTTGAAGGTCGGCTGCGAAATGGTGTCGGAATAGGCCCAGGACGAGGGCAGGATGATCGAGTGCGCGACCTGATCGACGCCCTGGTAGATGTCGTTGACGATGGTTTCCTGATCCACCAGCATGGCGAATGCCTGGCGCATCTTGGGGTCGGCCAGCAGCGGGTCCTTGGTGTTGAAGTTGAGGTAGTTCACGCCAAGGCCGGCGGTGATGACATTGCCGAAGCGGTCATCGGCCTTGAGGCGCTCGATATCCTGCGGGGAGAGCGGGGACTGGATGACGTCAAGATCGCCGGCTTCAAACGCCTGGGCGCGGGCCGAATTGTCGCCGATGATCTTGATGGTGACGTTTTCGATTTTCGGAGCGCCGCGCCAATAATTGGCATTGGCCTCGAGCGTGATTTCGCTGCCGCGGTTCCACGACACGAGCTTCATCGGGCCGGCGCCAACCGGATTGAGCGCGAGATCAGCGCCCCCTTCGACCAGGGCCTTGGGCACGATGCCGACATCGAGATAGCTCAGTAGCGGCGCATAGGGGGCGCTGAGGGTGAACTTGACGGTGAGCGGATCGACGGCCTCGACGGCAGTGATCGGGGTATAGAGCGCGCGGGCCGGCGCGTTGAAATCGGGATCGATCAGGGTGGTATAGGTGAACACCACGTCATCGGCGGTCAGTGGGCTGCCGTCGGAGAATTTCAGGTCCGGGCGCAGCTTGAAGATGAAGGTCTGCGGATCGGGATTTTCCCAGCTTTCGGCCAGATCCGGTACCGGTTCCAGCGCCGGGGTAATGTGGACGAGGCCCGAATAGATCAGGTCGGCGGTGCGCGAGGCGGTGGTGTCGCGGGTGAGGCGCGGATCGAGCGTGCCGGCATCGACATCGGTGCCGACGACGACGGTCTGGGCATCCTGCGCCATGGCCATGTGCACCGGCATGAAGCTGAGCGCCACGATGGCGCTGGTGGTCAAAAGAAAGCGTTTCATTCCCTGTTTTCCCTTTGCATGAAGTCTTTTGGAGGCTGTTTCAGGCTGGTGTCATTCCCTCGACGACAGCAGCCTCATGCCCCACTTCCCTGGCGATCCGCCGCTGCCGGAGTTCGGCAAGATGCGGCGCGAGCGTGTTTTCCAGCGCCCCCGGATCGGGCGCGTGGCGATATTCGAAACAGCGCACATTGGGCCGCACCAGATCGGCGACATGGTCGGCGCCCGAGGCGTAGATCACCGCGTCGCAGCCGGCGATGACCTCCTTGAGGTCGGGCGAGGACGACCAGGTGACGCGGATATCGGAGACGTGCGGGGCAAATTCGCGCACGCTGGGGCGCATGATGGCGATGTATTCCTGGAAGTGGGTCACGGCGGCGACCCGCGTGCGCGGATCGAGCCCGGCCAGGTTTTGCCGTGTGTGCTGGGACGGGATGAAGCGCAGGGCCAGCACATGCTCGATGCCGGCGAGGCTGCGCACTTCGGCCTCGCGATGGGGGAAGGTGATCACCAGATCGGCGTGGCGGCAGGCGTCGCGCTCGGCGCCGGGCTGGCGCAGGCTTTCGAGCGTGACCAGCTGCATGCTGTCATTGGCGCTGAGCGCGGGGCGGATCTGCTCGACATAGTCGCGGCCCGGCCCCTCGAAAATGCAGACGAACACCATGGAGAGCCCAACCGAGGGGCGGCGCAGCTGGGCCTGGGCATTGATCATGGAGACCAGCTCCATGGTGGAGACGCCGAGCGCCTCGGCCCGGCCGACAATGGCCTCGATATCGCCGCGCAGGGCATTGATGGGCTGGGTGTCATCCACCGCCAGGCGCGGATCGCGCACGGTGAAGGCGCCCAGGCCCTGGCGCATCTCGATGAGGCCCGCATCGCGCAGCTGCTGATAGACCTGGCTGACCGTCATGGGCGCAATGCCCAGCTCGGCGGCGAGCTGGCGCACCGAGGGGAGCTTGGTGCCATAGGCCATGTCGCCAAAGGCCAGCGTGTAGCTCAGCAGCCCATGCAGCTGCGTGCCGACGGGAACGGGCAGCGACTTATCAATGCTGGATGCGTCTATGGGGAACATGTGTGCTACCAGTTCAGTACACGCTCACCGTAACATCGGATTTTCAGAGCGCAATAGGGTCTGGGAGTTTTTTGTACACAGTTTGCATTCGCCGTAAATCTGTGCAGAAATATCCTTGCAAGCGCTTCACTATCCGCGAATAGGCTGATGCGACTGACAAATCACGCGAAAACGCGGCCGGCGAATGAATGATCGGCCTTGGGAAGGTGTACTAATGGACTATATCAACCTCGGTCGGACCGGCCTGAAAATCTCGCGACTGGCTCTGGGTTGCATGACGTTCGGATCGCCCAATTGGGCGCCCTGGGTGCTCGACGAGGAGGCTTCGCGCCCGATCATCGAGAAGGCAGTGGCACTGGGCATCAACTTTTTCGACCTGGCGGATATGTATTCGCAGGGCGCGAGCGAGGAGGTGGTGGGCCGGGTGCTCGCCCCTGTGCCGCGCCATAAGCTGGTGCTGGCGACCAAGCTGTATAACCCGATGAGCCAAGACCCCAATGATCGCGGGCTGTCGCGCAAGCATATTTTCGAGGCGGTGGATGGCAGCCTGAAGCGGCTGGGGACCGACTATATCGATCTCTACCAGCTGCACCGCTTCGACTATGACACGCCGCTGGAAGAGACGCTGGATGCGCTGAACGACGTGGTGCGGGCCGGCAAGGTGCGGTATCTCGGCGCATCCTCGATGCATGCCTGGCAGTTCATGAAGGCAATGGGCCTGCAGCGCGCCAATGGCTGGGCGCCGTTTGTGTCGATGCAGCCGCACTACAATCTGATCTATCGCGAGGAAGAGCGCGAAATGCTGCCGCTGTGCCGGTCCGAGGGGATTGGGGTGATCCCCTGGAGCCCCCTGGCGCGTGGGCGTTTGGCGGGCCGCAGCGGGGATGCTTCGACGCGCTCGCAGACCGACAAGACGGCTGGCGCGCTCTATGATCGGTCCAAGGAACAGGACGATGCGGTGGTTGCCGCCGTGCGGCAGGTGGCCGAGCGGCATGGCCGGCCGCCGGCGCAGATTGCTTATGCCTGGGTGGCTACTCGGCCGGGGATTTCGGCGCCGATCGTGGGGATTTCCAAGCTCCACCAGTTTGATGATGCAGTGGCGGCGCTTGAGGTCAAGCTCAGCGACGAGGATGTCGCCTTGATGGAAACTCCCTATCAGCCCAAGCCCGTTGCCGGGCATCAGTGAGGACAGAAGTATGAAGCTTGGCAAGGAACTGGCCGAACTCACCGCTGGCATTGATCAGCTCTATCGCAGCACACCGCGCAGCGATGGGTTTCTGGATCGGGAGGGACTGATCCCGGTGGCTGTGGCGGAAGTCGAGCCGCGTGTGCTGCGCGATTATGACGAGGCAACGGCGGAACTGCTGGCTTTGCGCGGGCGGTTGGGAGCTGAGGCGGAGTCGGCGCTACGGCGGGATTATCTCGAGGAGATGATCGACTCGCTGCTGGCGCTGGTGACGACGTTTGCGGAGCAGGAGATTTCCTTTGCCGATCGCGTGCGGCGGCAAATCCGGGTCGATACACAATTGGTTGGCGATGATGTGCTGAATGGCTACCGCGCTATCATTCGGGCAAAGCTCGATGAAATGGGCTTTGCCGGCGGCGCGCTGGCGGATGATCTGGCGCGATGGGAAGAGCAGGTTCGGGTACCGGTGGATGCGGTGCTGGAGACCATGCGGGCGCTGACCCTGGAAGCCCGCGAGCGTGTTACCGCGACGATGTATCCAATGGCGGATCAATGGATGGAGCCGGTTGGCGTGAGTGCTGTGCCGTTCTCGGCCTATTGCGATTATCCGGCCCGCAAGGTGCTGATGAATCTCGATTTCCCCTATACCCGGTTTGCCCTCAAGCATCTGGCGACGCACGAGGTGTTCCCGGGCCATCTGGTGCATCTGGCGCTACGGGAGCGTTATGTGGCCGAAGGCCGTATGCCGCTCGATGCGGCTCAGGTGGTGACCTCCTCGGCCAGCAGCGCGCTGTTCGAGGGCATTGCCGATAATGGCATGTTCTTCCTCGACTGGATCGAGGGGCCCGAAGACGAATTGGGCGTGGCGCTACAGCGTTTGCGGGGAGCTTTGCGGTGCAATGCGGCCTGGATGATGCATAGTCAGGGCAAGACGCTGGATGAGATTGTGCCGGTGATGGCCGAGGGTGGGTTCCAGGACCCCGTCACCGCGCGGTCGCGGCTGGCCTTTCTCGGCCATAACCTTAGGGCGCCGTTTGTCTATGCCTATTGGTGTGGCGATGTGGCCGTGCATGAGGTCTGGAAGGGAGTGCCAAAGGAGCGGCGGGCGGAGTTCTGGGACTATCTCTATGGCAATATGCACACGCCCAAGACTCTCGCCGCGCATTGGAAATAGCTACAGCGTCGCCAGCGCCCGGTTGGTCAGGGCCGGGCCATAGGCGTCGCGAATGGCGAGCTTGGCTTCGAGCGCTGCGATGACGCTGTCGCAGAAATTGGTGTCGTACATGTCGGAGAGGTTGTTGAGACCGCCCGGCGAGAAGACATTGATCTCCAAAATCTTGTCGCCGACGATATCGAGGCCGACCAGGAACATGCCGTCCGCGACCAGTTTGGGGCGGACGGTTTCGGCGATGGCGAGCATGGTATCGGTCATGGCGACCGGCTCGGGGCCGCCCCCGACATGCACGTTGGAGCGGATTTCGCCCTTGGCTGGCACCCGGCGGAAGGCGGCATATTTGCCATCGCGGACCAGCGGGCGGCCGTTCATCAGGAAGAAGCGGACATCGCCTTCGGCGGCTTCGGGGATGAAATCCTGGGCGATCAGATAGCCCTCCCCGCTGACGGCTTCGAATATCTGGTTGAGATTGGCGTCCTTGGGCGAGCCGATCTTGAACACGTTCTTGCCGCCCGAGCCCTGCAGCGGCTTGACGATGGCGCCCTGTTTCTGGCCCTCGATGAAGGCGCGAATTTCCTCGATGCTTTTTGAAATCAGGGTGGCGGGCCGTACCGCGGCCGGGAAATCCTGGAAATAGAGCTTGTTCTGGGCCATGCCCAGGCCATCGGGATCGTTGACAACGATCACGCCGCGCGCCGCTGCCATGCGGCCGAAAATGGTGCCGACATTGGCGGCCCAGGGCCGGTCGGCGGCATCCTGGGAGGGGTCGTTGCGCAGCATCAGGATATCGATGTCGCTGACATCGATGGTTTCGATAACTGTCTTGTCGCCCTGCAGATCCTTGTGCAGGGTTTCGGCCTTTTTGTAGCTGGCCGATGGCAGGGTGAGCGCGCGGACCATCAGGCTATCGTCGGGTCGCAATACGAAATCGCCGGGGGTGACATAGCAGATGTCATGGCCGCGATTGAGCGCGATAAGCGCCAGCACGGTCGTGGTGTAATTGGCGGATTCGCCGGCGATGGAATTGACGAAAAAAGCGATACGCATGCGCGCTCCTAGCTGGCGATGAGATCGATGGGGGCGAGCCCGGACCGGGCTTTCGCCAGGCGTTCCTCAGCGCCCTTGATGGACAGGAATTCGGGAGTGAGAAGCGGCGCCTTGAGCAGGCCGCGGGCGTTGAGTTCCTGCATGACAGCGAAGTGGGGCGCGGCGATCTTGCCCATCCAGAACGGATCGAGCGCACCGCCGCTTTCGAGGTGCTTGAGAATTTCGAGCAGGCCGCGCAGGTAGATGGCGTCCTTGGCGAGGCCCCCGCCACGATGGACGCGCAGGGCGAGATTGAACGCTGCCTGCGGGGCAAAGCCGAGTTCTTTTGTGAGGAGCCGGAAATTGTCCTGGAAACTGGCGCCATCGAGCATGGCCGCGCAGGCTACGACTCGTGCCGCGATCAGCCGCAGGCGCGCGGTGGTCATGCCGCCTGCGAGATATTCGGCGAGCACGGCCAGCCCCTCCTGCGCGCCCTCGTAACCGGCAAGACCGGAGCGAAACAGCCGCAGGCCTTGGGCGGAGCCATTGTAATAGGTCAGCAAATGTACGCCGACCTCGTGGCTCAGCAATGCCTCGACCCGCTGGCGCGCCATGCTGGTGCTGCGCGAAATCAGCAGGCGTCCATTGGTGACCATGAGCCCGGCGGGCAAGTCGTCGCGTAGCTCGATCGTGGCGGTGAAGGCGTCGGACTGGCCGGCATAGGCGGCAATCATGGCCTGGGCCTTGCGCTCGACAAAGGCATGGTCCGCCGTGTCTGGCTCGTTCTGCCGGCGGCCCGTTTTCGATGTGGCCGCGAGGATATCCTCGGCCGCAGCCAGCAATTGCGGCTCGACCGAGCCATAGAGCGCCCGGCCGAATTCGATAAAGCGCTGGCTCTCGCGCGCCGCCAGCATGGAGAGTTGCAGGTCCAGCTCCTGCTGCTTTTCGCGATAGAGCCCGGTCAGCACCGGATCTTCGAAATGGTCGAGCGCAATCGAGAACAGCGCCTTTTTCTGCACATCGGTGGCGATGGTCAGCGGGCGATAGAGGAAATTGGGCGCCCGGTGGTAGCCGCCTTCCTTGAATTGCTGCCAGGCGGCATCGGCATTGATGGGGGTGACGGCGAGCAGGAAATCGAAGGATCGCGCCACTTCGTCCATGGCCCGATCGGCGCGGCTGACGGCATCGATGAACACCCGGCGGCCCAAAGCGCGATGGCTGGGCAGCGCCAGTTTGGTGGTCGCCGCGGCAAAATTGGCGGCTGCCTGCAGCCCGGCATCGAACAGGTTGGCAACGACGCGCTCCCGCAGCGCCGGATAGAAAGTGCGCGAGCCCGGCACGCGATAGATGGGCGCGAAACGCACCGTCAGAACTGGAAACATCGGCAGGCGACGGGCGAGGCTGGCGTGAATATCCTGGGCGAGACTGTGCTTGACCACGCGCGGTACGCGAAACTTATTGGTCACCGCCTCGACCGAGCCGGCAAAGGCGGAGAGCGCCGCCTGCGCCACCGCATCGTCGGGGGCCGACAGGCCCAGCTCGAACGGCGGCAGATAGGGGGAATCCTTGGCGAGTTGATCCTGCGCCAATTCCCCGATATCGAGCAGCAGGAAGGCGCCGAAACGCGCCTGCATATATGCGCCCACCGGGCGCAGCACCGCCACCGCTTCGGCAAGATTGCGCGCGACGAGGTAAGCCGCATTGGCCATGGCCACGTCGCGGGCCGCCGGTTGACTGCGCCGCGCCAGATGCACGCAGAGAAACGGCATGGGTCGATCGATATGCAACCGGCTGCCATTGCCCAGATCGAGGCGAATGGGCGTGCCGGCTTCCAGCGCCTGGTTGATCCTGTCCGGCAGGCTCGCGGGTTTGGCGCTCATCGTTCCGCCCGCAACGCGGTTTCGAGCACCGGGACGGCCGAGGCGATGACGGCGCGCATGGCGTCGAGCGCTTCGAGATCGGGCTCGCCGGTCCATTCGTCCATGAAGAATTTCTTGAATTCCACGGCAATGGCGCAGCCGGTCTGCGGGAAATGCTCGTGCACGAAACGGGTCTGCTCGCCGCGGCCCTCGAACGCCACATTCTCGCGCACATCCATGAAGCGGCCGCGGAAGCGCAGACTGCCCACGGTGGCGATAAACGGATCGAGAATATGCGCCCAGCGCTCGCGATCCATGGAGAAGGTGCCGATATTAATATCGGGCGCCTGTTCCGGATCGGTCGGGGCCTCGCCGGGGCCGGCGCGGCGATGATTGTAGCTATGAATATCGAGCAGGACGAATTGGCCATGCTCGGCCTCGATGCCGGCCAGGGTCTGCGCCAGCATGGCATAATAGGCGTCATGGACGCGCAGCGCGCGCGCTATGATGGCGGGCGATGGCGGCTCCTGCCACACCTGCAGGCCCCAGGATTGCTCGGGCTTGAGATAGACCGAGGCATCGCGGGCGCGGTTGAGGTCGATTTCAAAGCGGGAGCGGTGGACGACGATGCGGTTGGGCACGTCGAGAATGGCGTAGGCGGTGAATGGGTCCTCCTCGCGCAGGCGCCCGGCATCATCAAGCGCCATGCGATCGAGCGCTTCGGCGCGGATATGGTGGCCATTGTGAATGGCCGTGCCGATTATGGGCGAGATGCCGCGCTCCAGCGACCACAGGGCGGTGGGGGGCGGGGACAGCTGGATCTGCTCGAGATTGACTGCTGACTCAGTCATGGTTTCCATCCAGCCGGATGGGATTTTTATTGCAGCGACCCCGACCCGGCCGTGTTTTGCTTGCGCTGTTCACGCAGGAACAACGTGGCCGGGGTGGCAGAGTTCCAGAGAGGGCGAACCTAGCCTAGGTCCATCATGCACATCGGAGCGCGCCCGCTAGCGCGACCTCAAGCGTTGCGGGCGGTCCAGACCAGTATCTGGCTCATGACATCGGCCAGGGCGCCATCGAGCGCGGCGATGGCGGCGACGGCAGGCGTGACCACGCCGGGGCGGGTGGCGGTGAAGACCTGGCTGGCGAAAATGGCGCCGCGCTGCTCATCAACCAGCTTGGCGTTGATGGTGACGGTGGCCAGGCCACCCTTGCCGACATCGATCTCGAAGGCGCGCAATTCGGTGGCGAGGGTCACGTCGACGCGGAGTTGATCGTCGGGGCGGCCGATATTGGGGAAGTTGCTGGCTTCGAAGGTCTGCAGCAGGCGGGTCTGCACCAGCCGGGGCAAGGTATCGGAGAGCTGCGCATCGGGCACGTAGCTGAGCACATTGCCTGCATCGCGCACCACGATGCGCTGGGAATCATAGGTCTGCACCGTCTTGGGCAGGGTGATGACCACGACGCGCGAGGAGCGGCGGCGGGTGTTCAGCCCGTCGACACTGCCCAGATCATAGGTGATCGGGGCGCGAACGCCAAAGCAGCCGGCCAGGCCCAGGGCCAGTATGGAGGCCCCACCGGCCATGAATGAACGACGCGCCAGGCTCATCGGGGGACCTTATTGCTTGGTATAGTCACGAACTGTTTCTCCCCCAAAGATGAGTCCCTGCGGATTGTTTTCAAGGTTCCGCACGACCCGGTCAAGCCGCTGCAGCGTGCCGCGGGCATCCACGGCAAGCGCTGTATACTCGGACAACCCGCGCGAGGTGAAATCGTTCAATCCCGAGGCGATGCGCGTTGTGCTGGCATTGAGCTGGTCGGCCAGGGCACGCACGGATTGCGCGGCCTGGGCCAGATCGTTGAACAGGCCCTGCCCTTCCACGCTCGATACCGACGAATCGACCTGGGCGAGGATGGAATCCACCTTTTCTACCGAGCGCGTCAGCTGGTCGGTCACCGAAGTCACATTGGCCACGATGGTATCGACATTGTCCGTATTCTTGCCGAGCGTGGCAGCGAACTTGTCCACATTGTCCATGACGCGGCCGACAATGGTGGGGTCGATTTCCGCGGCAACCTGATCGATCACCGCCACAGCACTATGCAGGCCCTCGGTCAGTTCGGTCAGATTGTCCGAGAGCACCGACGTGGTGGCGAAGAATTTGTCGATCTGGTCGGAATTGCGCGCCAGGCTATCGGAGAAGACGGTGACGTCGGCTACCACCTTGGCAACATCCTCGGGCGGCACGGCGTCGACCAGGGCGCTGACCTTGGTGGAGAGTGCGCCGATCTGCTCGGCCATCGGACCGATCTGCCGGCCGGCTTCGGAAATGCTGGCCAGCGCCTGCTCGACGCCCTCGGAATTGGCAGCGAGGGCCGAACTGAAGCTTTCGATATTGGCGAGCGTCGTATTGATCTTGTCGTCATTGGCATCGAGCAGGGAATTGATGCGGCTGACGGCGGTGGAGGCGCCATTGACCGTCGAGGACAGGCCATCGATGATCGACTGGAAATCGGACACCTGGGCGTAAAGCGTGGGTACAGTGCGGCCCGGCCCCACTGGCGGATCGCCGGCCGCCACCGTGCCGCCGCTCAACTGGACGGAACCACCGCCGGTCAGGCCCTGAAAGCCGGTCATCACCTTGGTATCGGCGCGCACGGGCACAGTGGCGTCCACATCGACGCGGGCGACGACGCGGTTGGAATCCTCGGGATCGAGCTGGACCGTGTTGACCTGGCCGATGCGGATACCGTTGAAGGTGACATCAGTGCCGCGGGCAATGCCGCTGACGGTGCCGGTGAAGACAATGTCATAGGGCTTGAGCGCCACATTGGCGGTGGGGGCCGCGAACCAGTAGACGAAGGCAAAGAGCGCGGCGAAAACCGCCGCCGCCAATACCCCGACCAATGCATAATTTGCGTTGTTTTCCATAGGGCTAACCTTCAAGGCCGTGGGCGCGCGGCCCGTGGAAATAATCGCGAAGCCAGGGATCCGGGCTCGCCCGCATTTCAGCCATGGTCCCCGCCAGCAGCAGTTTGCCATTGGCCAATGCCACGATACGGTCACAGGCGGTCGCCAGGCTGTCCAGATCGTGGGTTACCATAAGCACTGTCAAATCAAGCGTATCACGCAGCGTGACAATAAGTTCATCGAACTTGCCCGCCCCGATCGGGTCGAGCCCGGCGGTGGGTTCATCGAGAAACAGAATTTGCGGATCGAGCGCCAGGGCCCGCGCCAGCGCAGCGCGCTTGATCATGCCGCCGGACAATTCGGAGGGATAAAGCTGGGCCGCCTTGGCGGGCAGTCCGACTAGGTCGAGCTTGAGCCGGGCGATGTCGCTGCGCAGGGCCGGGGACAGATGCAGGTGCTCGCGCATCGGAAATTCGATATTTTCCAGCACGCTCAACGAGGAAAACAGCGCGCCTTGCTGGAACAGGATGCCCCACTTTTTCTGGGTGGCGACGCGTTCCTCGCGATCGAGCTCGGCATAGTTGCGGCCCAGGATCCGGATATCGCCCGTGCTGGGCAGCAACCGCACAATGGCGCGCATGGTGACGGATTTGCCCGAGCCGGATGGCCCGATCAGCCCGAGGATTTCCCCGCGCTGCGCCTCGAAATTCATGCCGTTGATGATCTGGCGGCCATCGATCTCGACCTTGAGATCATGCACGCTGAGCACGGGTGGGTTTTCGGTGTTCTCGGCCATCCGCTAGACCCCGATCGCCGCGAAGAACACGGCAAACAGGCCATCGGCGACGATGACGATGAAGATCGACTTGACCACCGACGAGGTGGTGCGGCGGCCCAGGGATTCCGACGACCCTTCGACCTTGAGGCCTTCGATGGAGGCAATCAGGCCCACGAGGAACGCCATGACTGGCGCCTTGATCATGCCCACGACCACGCTCTTGATGCTCATGGCGTCCTGCAGGCGGCCAATAAAGGTGTCGAAGGGGATATCGCCATAGACCCTGGCGACGATGGCCGCCCCGACAAGGCCGGACATAGCGCCGACAAAGGCCAGCAAAGGCAGGCCGACAACCAGCGCCACGATGCGCGGCAGCAGCAGTGCCTGATAGGGATCGACGCCCATGACCTGGAGGGCGTCGAATTCCTCGCGCATGCGCATGGCGCCGACTTCTGCGGTAATGGCCGAGCCTGAGCGACCGGCCACCATGATGGCAGCAAGCAGCACGCCGATTTCGCGGAACATCAGGATTGCAGCCAGATCGACCACCAGGATCACCGCGCCGAAATTGCGCAATTGCAGGATGGTCTGCTGGGTGATGATGGCGCCGACTACCAGCGAGATCAGCGCCACGATGGGAATGGCGCGCAGCACAATTTGCTCGAACTGATTGACGAAGCTGGGAAACCGCAGCGGCGCCTGCAAGCTCATGGTGCGGGCAAAGGCAGTGATGATGCGGCCCTGCACGACATTGGCGTTGAAGATATCCTGCCCCGCCCCGATGATGGCCCGGCCAAGCTGGTCGAACGGCATCACCAGGAAATTGGGATGCCTGGGCGGCTCGACCTGCTCCAGCGGGGTATCGGCAATGCGATCGAGCAGGCGGCGATGCTGTTCGGTGCCGCCGGCGAATTCGACGCGGGCGTCGCCCAGGCGGTGGCGGAAATTGGTCAGCAGCCAGGCGCCGACAGTATCGAGGCGACTGATGCCATCGAGATCGACACGAATGCCCGCCGCCTCGGAACCGGGCAGCGCCAGATCGGCAAGTTCACGTTCCAATGATTGAGCGGTGGCTGAGGTCCAGTCCCCGGAACAGCGGATCAGTGATCCACTCGCAGCGCTGGTTTCAATACTGGTCTGCCGTTCCATTATGCCTTTACCGACGCACCAGAAACGGCTGCCTTGCTAATTATATGTCGCAAAACCGTTATTTCGCTAGTCTTGAAGGGGAAAGCTCAACGCCTTTTGCCCCAAGTGACGCAGAACTGCCACGTTTAGCTTGCGCCAAGCTGACAGGAAATATTTACCTGCGGCCGGAGTGGCGAGTGGCCAAGGTCGGCGCTCGAAAATTCAGCAATATCTGGATCATAGACGGGCAAAAGACCCGATTATCCTTGGCGGCACGCGGTCCTGTCGCTAACATGTTAGCGTAGTTTTATGCGGGAGGAATGCGTGCTGCAGTCTTGGCGGTGGTTTGGACCCAATGATCCGGTGACGCTCGATCAGGTGCGACAGGCGGGGGCGAGTGGCATCGTCACGGCGCTGCATCACATTTACGATGGCCGCGCCTGGACGCCTGCCGATATTGCCGAACGCAAGGGCGTGATCGAGGCGGCAGGCCTGGTCTGGTCGGTTTGCGAATCGATCCCGGTGCACACTTCGATCAAGCTGCGCCGGGGGCCCTATCGGGACTTCATCGACAATTGGAAGGTGAGCCTGGCCAATCTGGGCCGCGCCGGGGTGCCGGTGGTTTGCTACAATTTCATGCCGGTGGTGGATTGGACGCGCACCGACCTACGTTATGCCATGCCGACAACGGGGCTGGCGCTGCGGTTCGATATGGTCGAGTTCGTCGCCTATGATGCCTTTGTGCTGAAACGCGCCGGGGCGGAAGGCGATTATGCGCCTGAACTGCTCGCGGCAGCGCGGAGCAAGCTGGCCGGCATGAGCGAAAGCGCCATTGCGACGCTCGAAACCAATATCATTGCCGGCCTGCCGGGCGGCGAGGACAGCTATGACCGCGAGGGCATTCGCCGGCGAATTGCCGAATTCGACGATGTCAGCGCTGATGACATGCGCTCGAACCTGGTGGAATTCCTGCGCGAAGTCGTGCCGGTGGCCGAAGAAGAAGGCGTGCGTCTGGGCATTCATCCCGATGATCCGCCATTCTCGCTATTCGGGCTGCCGCGGGTGGTCTCGACGGCACAGGATATGCGCTCGGTGCTGGGCGCGGTGGATAGCGTCGCCAATGGCCTGTCGTTCTGCGCCGGGTCGCTGGGCTCACGCGCGGATAATAACGTGGTGGGCATGGCGCGCGAATTCGCCCACCGGATCAATTTCGTGCATCTGCGCAATGTCAGCGTCGAGCCCGACCGCTCGTTCAACGAGGCCGAGCATCTGGGCGGCGACGTCAATATGGTCGACATGATCAGCATTCTGCGCGCCGAAGAACGGCGGCGGGCGGCCAGCGGGCGGGCCGACAGCGCCATCCCGATGCGGCCCGACCACGGGCACTTGCTGGCCGACGACATCCACAAGAAAACCAATCCCGGCTATTCGCTGATCGGCCGCCTCAAGGGCCTGGCGGAACTGCGCGGGATTATTACGGCGGTGGATCAGTTGCAGGGGTGAGGGGCAGTTGCGCCCGTATCTGTCCCCCCCTTGAGGGGCAGTATTCACTCCGGACGCATTCAAGAATGCGGTGTCATCCCGGCGCAGGCCGGGATCCATGCTGAAGGCTATCCGAGCACCCCATGCGCGGAGAGAACACAGCATGGATTCCGGCCTGCGCCGGAATGACACCGTGGTTGGTATGAGTCCTGGGCAAACACTCCCCCCTTGAGGGGAGGAGGCGGATCGGGGCTCCCCGTCCGAGTAGACTACACCCCCTCAACCAATGCCCGCCGCTGCCGGATCGCGGCTGCTGCTGCCTTGGGATCGGGCGGCAGGACGGCGTTTTTGAGCGCGATGGAATAGGGATGGGTTGGATTGTCCAGCACCGCCCTCGCCCCGCCGCTTTCGATGACCACGCCTTTTTGCATGATGATGACGCGGTCGGAGATGTAATAGGCCGTCGCCAGATCGTGCGTGATGTAGATGATCGAGACCTTGAGTTCATCGCGCAGGCTGCGGAAGAGGTTGACGATGGACATGCGCAGGCTCGCGTCGACCATCGAGACCGGCTCGTCGGCGACGATCAGCTTGGGTGACGGGATCAGCGCGCGGGCGACGGCAACGCGCTGGAGCTGGCCGCCGGAGAGTTCGTGGGAGAAGCGGCCCTTGAGTTCGGCGAGGGATAGGCCAACGCGTTGCAGGGCCTCGTCGGCTTTGGCTTCCTGCTGGCTGCGCGTATCGGCACCGGTGAAGCGGCGGGCGGTGGCGTAGAGATAGGTATCGACATGGGTGAGCGGGTTGAACGCCTCGAAGGGGTTCTGGAAGACCGGCTGCACCCGCGTCATGAAGGCCTCGCGCTGGGCGCGGGTGCGGATGGTGCCGATATCGGTGCCGTCAAAGACCAGGCGCCCGCCATCGGGCACTTCATTACCCAGCATCATCTTGGCCATGGTGGATTTGCCGCTGCCGGATTCGCCCACGATGGCGAAGATTTCGGGCGTGTCGCTGGCCAGCGAGAAACTGACATCGTTGACGGCAGTGATGGACTGGCGAGAAAACAGGCCACCCACGCCATAGCGCTTGGTGACGTGATCGAGTTCGAGCAGGTTCTGGCTCATTGCACCGATATCTCCCCGGCCCGGAAACAGGCGACGCGGCCGCCGGTGGTGCTGGGCAGCATTTGCGGCACCTCTTTTGAACAGCGCTCGATGGCGATGGGGCAGCGCGGGTGGAAGCGGCAGCCCGATGGTGGATTGGCGAGACTCGGCGGCTTGCCGGCCAAGCTCTTGCGGGTGGAGATATCACCAATGCGCGGGAGGCTGGCGATGAGGTGGGCGGTGTAGGGGTGTTGGGGATTGTCGAACAGGGCCTGGGTGGGGCCCTCCTCCGCCAGGCGGCCGGCATACATGATGGCGAGGCGGTCGGTGATGGCGGCGTGGACCGACATGTCGTGGGTGACAAAGACCACCGATGAGCCCAGGCGCCCCTGCACTTCCTTGATCAGGCCGAGCACGTCCTGCTGCACCAGCACGTCGAGCGCGGTGGTGGGTTCGTCGGCGATGATGAATTCGGGTTCGCAGACGGTAGCCAGTGCGATGGTGACGCGCTGGCGCATGCCGCCCGAGAGCTGGTGGGGGAAGGCTTCGAGCACGCTGGCGTCCAGCCCCAGCCGATCGAGATGGCTTTCGACGCGCTGGCGGAAGGCGGCGGGGCTTAGCGCCATATGGCGATAGGCGAAATTGTTGAAGGCGTGCTTGATGCGGCGGA
This sequence comes from Devosia sp. ZW T5_3, assembly GCF_044987315.1. Classification (NCBI taxonomy): domain Bacteria; kingdom Pseudomonadati; phylum Pseudomonadota; class Alphaproteobacteria; order Hyphomicrobiales; family Devosiaceae; genus Devosia; species Devosia sp. ZW T5_3. The sequence goes on along the minus strand of NZ_JBJDRE010000017.1, from coordinate 21,785 downwards.
CCGGATTCAGCACGCTCATCGAGCCCTGCATGATGTAGCTCAGATGCTGCCAGCGGGCGGCCTGCATCTTGGCGGGCTCGGCATAGACATCGATATGCTTGCCGCCGAAATCGAATTTGACCGATCCTTCGACCACCCGCATGGGCGGACGAATGGCACCGGCCAGGGTCTTGATCAGCGAGGTCTTGCCGGAGGAGGATTCCCCGGCAATGCCATAAACCTCGTTGCGGCGGACGGTGAGATCGATGCCATCGACGGCGCGGACTTCGCGGCGCACACCAAAATGTTCGTTGATGTAATAGGCCTTGAGGTCCTTGATGGTGAGGACGTCGACGGGCGCCGTTGTGGCGGGGCGGTCAGCGAGGAGGGTTTCAGTCATGGCTCAGGCTCCCATGCGCGCGAGGCGGCTGCGGGGGTCGATATATTCGTTGACGGACATGGCGAGCAGGAACAGGCCGAGGAACAGGATGACCACGAAGATCATCGGTACGGCAATCCACCACCAGATGCCGGCGACCATGGCCGAGTGGGCATTGGCCCAATAGATCATGCCGCCAATAGTGGGGCGGTTGATGTCGGAGAAGCCCAGGATGGACAGCGTGACCTCGAGGCCAATGGCCCAGATCAGGTTGTTCATGGTGGTGAAGAAGACGATGGGCATGACATAGGGCAGATGTTCGCGGAACAGGATCTGGCCGGTGCGCATGCCGGAAAAGGCGGCGTGGCGGGTGAATTCGCGGGTGCGCAGCGACAGCGCGACCGAGCGGATCAGGCGGCTATCATGGGTCCAACCGAGCAGGGCCGCGGTGAGCGCGAGGACCGGCCAGGTCATCTGGTCGCGCAGCACGAAGACCAGCAGCAACAGGATGGGGATATTGGGCAGCGCGCCCAGCGTGTCGTTGAAGGCCATGATGATCTGGTCGGTGCGGCCGCCGATGTAACCGGAGACGAGGCCCACCACGATGGCGATGACGCGGCTGATGGCGGCGACGACGATGCCGAACATCAGCGTATTGCGCATGGAGATGGAGAGTTGCCAGAAAATCTCCTGGCCGCGTGAGTTGGTGCCCAGCCAATATTGCGCCGAGGGGGGCATATCGGGGATCACCACATAGATGTCGTTTTCGCCATAGGGGGCGAAGAACGAACAGGCGATCAGCGCCAGGATGATCAGGATCAGCAGGGTTCCCAAGAGGAACTCGCGATTGTAGCGCAGCAGGTCGAACAGGACTTTGAACATGAGCGCTATCCCAGTTTCACGCGGGGGTCGATCAGGGGGTAGAGAATGTCGATGAGGAACACGGCGGCGGCCACGGCGATGATGGAAATGGTGGTCACCCCCAGCACCAGGCTGTAATCGCCGGCATAAATGCCCGCGACCATCAGCTTGCCGATGCCGGGATAGTTGAAGATGAATTCGACGATAACCGCGCCGCCGAACACATTGCCCAGGCTGAGCGCCAGGCCCGTGATCTGGGGCAGCATGGCGTTGCGGGCGACATATTGGGAAAAGATGGTACGCGAGGGCACGCCGCCCAATTCGGCATAGACCACGTAATCATCGGTCACGATGTTGGAAACCAGCGAGCGCATGGCGATGAACCAGCCGCCCATGCCCACCAATACCAGGGTCAGCGCCGGCAGGGTGCCATGGGTGATGACGGACTGCACATAGGTCCAGGTCATGGCCGGGTCGAGATTGAGCTGGGCGCCGCCGCTGATGGGCAGGATGGGCCAGAGAAAACCGAAGACGATGACCAGCGTCAGGCCGGTAATATAGGTGGGGATGGGCTGCATGGCCATGACCAGCACGCCGACCACTTTCATAGCGCGGTTATTGCGGAAATAGCCGGCAATGGCGCCAAGCGTGTTGCCGACGACCCAGGAAATGATGGTGGCCAGCGTCAGCAGGCCCACCGTCCAAGGCAGAGCGCGGCCAATAATGGTCATCACCGGGGTGGGAAAGGCCGAGAGCGAGGGCCCGAAATCGCCGCGGATCACCCGGCCCCAGAAGGTCAGGTATTGATCGAGCAGCGAGCCATCGGTGCCGTAGAGTTCGCGCAGCGATTGGCGCAGGATTTCTACAGTCCGCGGATCGGTCGAGCCGAAATTGGTCAGCAGCGACACGGTCTGCTCGATCGGATCGACCGGCGAGAAATGGGCGATCAGAAAGGCCAGGGTGACGCCGGTAAAGACGACGAAGATGAACTGTCCGAAACGCTTGGCGACGTAAGTGAGATAGCCGTTCATATGTGTCCCATTCTCGCTGACCGCTGAGAGGGACCGGCTGGCTTGACCCAGCCGATCCCGAAGCCCGCCTTACGGCTTGGGCGCGTTCGGGTTGGCCTTGAGGCTGACGATCATGTAGCGCAGGTTCGACCAGTTGGGGCCCGAGGCCGCATAGGGATTGGCGGCGGAGGGGTAATTGGTCCAATAGGTCGTGTCGAACGGAGCGAACTTGTTGTAGGCCATGAGCGGGATCATCGGCATTTCCTCGACGGCGAGCTTGAGGAAGTCGAGCCCGATATCGACGATTTCCGGGGAGTCGAAGGCGATCGAGCGGTTCCTGTCGATGAGGGCATCAAGGCGCGGATCTTCCCAGCGCTGGGTATTGCGCGGCGGCTGGGGTTCGCCCAGTGGCCGGATGAAGTCCGAGCGGTAACTATCGAGGAAGAAGCTGAGATCGGGATGACCGCCCCAGGTTTCCACCGTCCAGTTGATGGCGGTTTCGAAGTCGCCGGTGCCTAGGCGCTGGCCATTGGTGGGGCCGGCGACATCGACAGTGGCCTTGATGCCGGCCTGGCTCCATTGCTGGGCGATAGCCGTGCCGGCACGGGCCAGGGTCGGGATGGCGTCGCCTTCGACCTGCACCCGCACTTCAAACGGGGTGCCATCGGGCTTGAGCCATTGATTGCCGTTCTTGGTGAAGCCGGCTTTCTGCAGCAATTCGGTTGCCGCCTGCACGTCCTGCTTCCACCAGCCAAAGCCGAACATGCGCTGCAACTGGGCTTCGTCGGTCGGAATATCAGGCCATTGGCCACGCACCATATTGGCGAGCTGACCGGCCAGGCTTGGGTCATAGGGCTTGATGGAGCGGGTGCCGGTGTTCAGCTCGAAATTGGTGAGCCAATCCTGCATGGGCACGAAATAATCGTCGGGCGCCGAGCCGGTGGGCGGCACGGCGAGTGCGGACAGGTTTGCTGCACCGCGATAGGAGCCGAGCGCCACGGCGCGGATATCGATCAGCAAGGCCAGCGCCCAGCGGACGTCCTTGTTGTCGAACGGTGCCTTCTTGAGATTGAAAATCACCGAAGGCAGGGTCGGATCGGGATGGGCATAGGGGAAGCCGGGCAGCCAGGCGGCGGCGCTGGGATTGTCCTTCATGATCGAGAACATGCCTTCGGGGGCGATGTCGTTGATCACATCCAGATTGTGATTGCGCTGGGCGATGACGCGGGCTTCGGGATTGCCCGAGGCGGCATAAACCACATATTTGACCTCGGGCTGGCCCCAATCCATGCCGATGGAGGTGCGCTGCCAATCGTCGCGCAGCTTCCAGATCGCCCAATTGCCGGCCTTGTCGTAATTGTGCAGCACATAGGCGCTGAGCGAGATGGGCGGGTTATTGTTGAAGGCCAGCGGGTCCTCGACCTTTTCGAACACATGCTTGGGCATGATCCAGGCCGCGTTCCAGCGCACGGTGAACAGCGCGTGGAAGCGTGAATTGGGCTCCTTGAGCTTGAAGATCACCGTGTTGCGGTCGGGCTGCTCCATGCTGGCGACATTGATGGAGAATGGCGCACTCCAGCCCATGCCCGGATGATCGATCTGGGTCTGGACGGTATAGACCAGGTCATCGGCGGTGAATTCGACGCCGTCGCTCCAATAGATGCCTTCGCGCAGCTTCACCGTCATTTCGGTGAAGTCGTCATTATAGATGGGGGGCTCGGAGGCCAGCGCATTCTGCCAGGCATCCGGCCCGCCCTCGGGATTGATGAACCACAGCGTGTCGGTGGTCAACTGCTGCAGGCCGTTGACGTTGGAGCCGCCGCCGGGCGCCCAGATATTGAACCAATCGGCATTCTGCGCGGTCGGCCCCTGCACGATCAGCGCCTCGTTGCGGGGAATGCCGGCGATGAAATCCTGCGCCAATGCCGGCAGCGCCAACATGGACGCGACCGCCGCAATGGCGATTTTCTTGAACAAGCTCATAGGTATCCTCCCTAAGCGCGTTTGACGCGATGAATTCCCGTGATCGTCGAGGCCCAGCCTCATCGCTCCGTCCGTCCGCGCCGCGTCTCGAAAGACGCTGAACCTCTCCTCGCGGATTTCGTCGTTGCGGCATCTTTATCGACAATTTTTGCGCGCACCACAACCGCTAGTTTCAATAATTCGATATTTTGCGCGGATTTTTGCGCGATGGCATCTGGATTGGCGATAATCCACACATCTTATTATTGACAAAGCGGCTGACTGACTTAGGTTGATCGACATCACCACCTGCCCCAGCGCAGCCCTGCGCGACCGCCTCCTGAGGAAGACAGATGAGCCAGAATATCGATGTGAAGACGAGCGTTCGCGCCGACCGCCCGACGGGGGCATACAAGCCGCTATGGGCGTGGTTCGGCTATGACGAGCCCAATTACACCTATAGCGAGCACGGCAAGAAGCTGCTGCGCGAACTGACCGAGCTCAGCCCAGTCTCCCCCCATATCCGCACGCATAATCTACTGACCTCGGGCGACGGCGTGGCGGCGCTCAAATGGGGCTCGACCAATGCCTATACCGAGGATGCCAATGGCAATCCGGTTTATGACTGGACCATCATGGACCAGATTTTCGACGCCTATGCCGAGGCGGGCAATACGCCGCTGGTGCAGATCGGGTTCACCCCCGAGGCGCTGTCGGACGATACGGGGCCGTATCAGCACAGCTGGGAGCCAGCGAACAAATACGCCACCATCCTGACCGGTTGGGCCGCGCCGCCGAATGATCTCAAGAAGTGGGGCGCACTGATCGAAGCCTGGGCGCAGCATCTGGCGGATCGCTATGGCAAGGAGAAGGTGAGCACCTGGCCCTGGGAAGTGTGGAACGAGCCGGACGGGCATTACTGGACCGGCACCATCCCCGAATTCTGCGCCATGTATGATGTGAGCGCGCGGGCGGTGAAGAAGGTGCTGCCCGATGCACGGGTCGGCGGGCCGCACACTTGCGGGGCATTTTCCAACCCCAAGGCGCAGACCTTCCTGCGAGCCTTTCTCAAGCATGTGGTGGACAATAATTCCCCCATCGACTTCATCGCCTTCCACGCCAAGGGCAATCCGGTGATCTGGCAGGATCATGTGCGCATGGGGCTGCACAAGCATCTGCGCGACATCGAGGCGAACCTGGCCATCATCAATGAATTTCCGTCGCTGACGCATTTGCCGGTGATCATTGGCGAGTCCGATCCTGAGGGCTGCGCCGCCTGTTCAGCCCGGGTGCATCCGCAGAACGGCTATCGCAATGGTCCGCTCTATGGCGTCTATGTGGTCGAAAGCATGCTGCGCACCTATGAGCTCAGCCGGCGCGCCAATATCGAGATCGAAGGCGCGGTGACCTGGGCGTTCATGTTCGATGACCAGCCCTGGTTCGATGGCTTCAGGGACCTCGCTACTAATGGCGTCGATAAGGCAGTACTGAATGGCTTCCGCATGCTGGGCATGCTGGGTGGGGAATGGCTGGAAACCACCAGCACCCATCGGCGCGACATTGCCGAAATCATGCAGCATGGCGTGCGCGACGAGCCGGACGTCAATATCGTCGCCACCCGCGACGACAAGGGCGTGAGCGTGCTGGTCTGGCATTATCATGATGACGACACGGCCGGGCCGGATGCCGAGGTTTCCGTTGCCATCGACGGCTGGGGCAGCAAGCCGGCGGGCCTGAAACATTTCCGCATGGATGAGAGCCATTCCAATGCGTTTGGCGTGTGGAAGGCGATGGGCAAGCCGGAGAACCCGCAAGGGGCTGATTACGCCAAGCTTGAGGCGGCCGGGAAGCTGGCCCAGATCGAGGATAAGGCTAGCGTCGCCGTCGTGGATGGCAAGATTGAACTCCGCACTACTCTGCCGCGGCAAGGCGTCTCCCTGCTTCGCCTCGACTGGTAATGCGGCAAGAGCGCGCCTTTCCTCCCGGGCGCGCTCGCTTTTTTTGGGGGTGAGGATATGCCGGAGAGCCGCGATCCACCTCCCTCCCCCTTGAGGGGAGGGATTGAGGGTGGGGGTGCTGTGCTATCAGCGGGCAAAGAGTTTGGTGGGGCCGCAGCACCCCCACCCTAGCCCTCCCCTCAAGGGGGAGGGGATTGGATCGCGGCCCTCGGTCTGCGGGGCAGTATCCCCTACCCCACCCGGTCCAGATACCGCGCCTTGCTCGGCTGCAGGTGATCCACGCAGAGCTGCGCCAGCACCCAATTGTCCGTCCCCTTGAGCATGTCGATCATCAACCGGTGATGCTCATGCGAGACCCGTAGCGACGCGGTATTGGCCATGGAATTGGCGCGCACCGGCAGGCTGAGCCGCATATAGAGCTCGATGGATTGCACCAGATGCGCATTGCCACAGGCGCCGAACAGCGTCAGGTGGAAACGGTCATTGGTTTCGTGCACGCCGCGCAGGAAGCCGGCCTCGATATGGCGGCCGTGTTCTTCGTGGATGGCGTTGAGTTCGGCGATGAGGCTGTCAGGCGCCGGCAAGGGAATCCACAGCGCCGCCTGGCGCTGCAGCAATTCGCGCACGGCGTAGATTTCCTTGACCTGTTGGGCAGTGAGCGAGCGCACGGTGGCGCCGCGATTGCGCTCGCGCACCACGATGCCCATGGATTCGAGCTGCACCAGCGCCTGGCGGGCGAAATGGCGGGTGACGGCGAAGCGCGCCAGCAGCATGTCCTCGGTGAGCCGTGTGCCCGGCGCGAGGCGGCCGAAGATGATGTCTTCCTCCAGCGCCCGGGCGATGGAGAGATCGTCATGCTCGTCGGTGGCGGCGTGTTCGGTCAAGCTATCCAAAGGCTGCTCCTGGATTACCGCGCTACTCTATCGCGGTTCTTGCGTCGGGTCGAATTGTGCCAGCGCATAGATGGCTTCGACGAGGCGCAGGGTTTCCATATTGTCGGCCGGCGCGGTTTCGAAGGGCTTTTTGGCGTCGAGGCAATCGAGAAAATGGGCGATCGCGGCGTCATAAGAGCCTTGATAGACGGCGTCGGCGTCGAATTGCTCGGTGTGGTTCTGCTCGCCAAAAGCGGTGAGTTGGTTGCTGTCGAGTTCAATCGTGCCACGTGCGCCGAAAATGCGCAGATGATCGCGCGGTGCAGGCGGCGCGCCGTGGACGGCCAAATTCCCCGCAACCTGGACCAGCACCCCATCGCTGCGGCGGCGCAGGGTGATTGCCGCGACATCCTCGGCCACGATGTCGGCATTGCTGCGCTCGAGGCGGGCGGCGACGACGTCCATTTCGCCGAGCAGGAAACGCAGCGTGTCGAGGTGATGGATCAACACTTCCATGACGAGGAGCCGCTCCTGATTGCGGAAGAAGGGCTGGCGCACCAAAGCGGGCCGCTGGCCATCGGGGCCGGCGATCATGCCGCTGGAGAGGAATTCGAGGCTGACCTGGCGGATATCACCCACCACGCCGGCGTCGAGCCATTCCCGCAGTCGGCGGTACCAGGCGCGGAAGCGCCAATTCTCGTGGACCATGAGCGTGGTGCCAATGACATCGGCAAGCAGCGCCTTGGCCGCGGCGAAGTCGGTCGCCAGCGGCTTCTGGCAGATGATCGCCACCCCAGCCCGCGCGGCGAGCCGGATCAGTTCGGCATGGGCCTCGCGCGGCGCGCAGATATCGACAATGTCGAGATTTTCACGCGCCAGCATGGTGGCCGCGTCGGCATAGATGGCGGGGATATCGAAGGCCCCTGCCCGCGCCTGGGCGGCCGCCTCGGAAGGGTCGGCTATAGCGACGATTTCAGCCTGGGCGCTGCGTTTCTGCCAGGCCGGCAGGTGATAGGCGCTGACCCATCCGGCACCGATTACCCCCACTCGTCGCTTCTGCATATAGCCGTGTCCCCGCGCTGATTTATCAATAATAGTGAAAGGCATCCGCAGAAGGAAGTGAGAAATTTCGGCTTTCTGGCGCGATTGTCGCTTTAGCGCGGCGCTTCTTTATTGACAATCCCCGTGGAGCCACTAGCTTACGGAGCATGCGGCGAACCAGTAGCCGGAACGGGAGTATCGCGTGTCAAACGGCCTTCGTCGGAAATTGACCAGCTATGGCGACCAGGGCTTTTCCCTGTTCTTGCGCAAGGCTTTTATCAAGGCCATGGGCTATTCCGATGACGCGCTGGACCGCCCCATCGTGGGCATTGCCAATACCTATTCCGACTATAATCCCTGCCACGGCAATGTGCCGCAACTGATCGAGGCGGCCAAGCGCGGGGTGATGCTGGGCGGGGCGCTGCCCATGGTGTTTCCGACCATCTCGATCCACGAAAGTTTCGCCTCGCCGACCTCGATGTATCTGCGCAATCTGATGGCGATGGAAACCGAGGAGATGATCCGCGCCCAGCCGATGGACAGCGTCATCCTGATCGGGGGCTGCGACAAGACACTGCCGGCGCAGATCATGGCGGCGGCCAGCAGCGAAATTCCCGCCGTGTTCCTGCCGACCGGGCCGATGGCCACCGGGCACCATAAGGGCGAGCGGCTGGGGGCGTGTACGGATTGCCGCCGGTTTTGGGGACGGTTCCGGGCCGGGGAGATCGACGAGGCCGAAATCAGCGAGGTCAATAATCGCCTGGTGAGTTCGGTGGGCACCTGCACGGTGATGGGCACGGCCAGCACCATGGCCAACCTGACCGAGGTGATGGGGCTGTGCCTGCCGCGGGCCGGTTCTGCCCCGGCGACCGAGGCAGAACGCGTGCGCCTGTCGGAAGCCACCGGGAGCCTTGCAGCAAAGCTCGCCACCGAGGGCGGGCCGACGGTCAAGGAGCTGCTGACCCCGGCAGCGATCCGCAATGGGCTGGTGGCCCTGCAGGCCATGGGTGGCTCGACCAATGCGGTGGTGCATCTGGCCGCCATTTGCGGCCGGCTGGGCATTCCGCTGGATATGGCGCTGCTGGACGAATTGGGGCAGCGCGTGCCGCTGCTGGTCGATCTGCAGCCGTCGGGCCAGCATTACATGGAGCAGTTTCATAAAGCTGGCGGCGTGCCCGCATTGCTCAAGGAAATCCGGGGCGAGCTCGATGTGAGCGCGCCGACGATCCATGGCGCCAGCATTGGCGAAGTGATTGATGCGGTGGTGGATGAGCCAGGGCAGTCCATTATCCGCACCATGGCAGCACCGCTGAAGCCGATTGGGACGCTGGCCGTGCTCAAGGGCAATCTCGCGCCGCGCGGGGCGATCATCAAGCAATCGGCGGCATCCAAGGATTTGATGCAACATACCGGCCGCGCCGTGGTGTTCGAGAGTGTCGAGGACCTGTCCAACCGGATCGACAGCGACGAGCTCGACGTGGCGGCCGACGACGTGCTGGTGCTGCGCAATGCCGGGCCCAAGGGCGCGCCGGGCATGCCGGAGGCGGGCTACCTGCCCATTCCGCGCAAGCTGGCGCGGCAGGGTGTGAAGGACATGGTGCGGATTTCCGATGCCCGGATGAGCGGCACGGCATTTGGCACGGTGATCCTGCATATTTCGCCCGAAGCTGCCGCCGGCGGGCCGCTGGCCATCGTGCAGACCGGGGACCGCATCACGCTGGACGTGCCCGGACGCACGCTTAATCTCGATATCCCGGCCGCCGAATTCGAGCGGCGCATGGCGGCGCTGCCGCCCCCGGCGGAGACAGCACGGCGCGGCTATGACCGGCTCTACCATGAGCATGTCATGCAGGCCGATGAAGGCGCCGATTTCGATTTCCTGCAGGCCAATTCGTGAGCCAGACTGAAGCGCCACTTTGCCTGCCGCCCAAGCCATTGGGTGTCCTGCCTCGCCTGCCGGAGGGCGCCTGCGACAGCCATTTCCACGTGTTCGAGGCCGGCGCACCGCTGGCCTCGCCCCGCAGCTATACGCCGCAGAATTTGACGATTGCCGATTGGCAGCTCTACGCCGAGGCGGCCGGGATTGCGCGCGGCGTGCTGGTGCAGCCCAGCGTCTATGGCCTGGACAATCGCGCCATGCTGCGCGCGATTGCGGGGGATTCCGAGCGCCTGCGCGGCATTGCCGTGGTAGCGCCGGATATTTCCACCGAGGCGTTGCGAGAGCTGGATGCAGCCGGCGTGCGCGGCATTCGCATCAATACCCGCAACAAGGCCGGGGTGGCGCTGGACGCGGTGGGCGAATTACTAGGCAAGGTCGCTCCATTGGGCTGGTCAGTGCAGTTCCAGCTGCGGGCGGAGCAATTGGCCGATGTGGCGGCGCTCGAGCATGGCGAGACGCCGCTGGTGCTTGATCATCTGGCCTTCATCCGCTTTGGCGAGGTCGATACCGGCGCGCGGCTGGATGCGCTGCGGCATCTGCTCGACCGGCCCAATGTCTACACCAAGATTTCGGCGCCCTACCGGCTGACGGCCAGTACCGACTACGCCGATGTGGGGGCAGCCATCACAGCACTCGCAGCATCGCATCCCCATCGCCTGCTCTGGGGCAGCGATTGGCCGCATACCGAATTATGGAACGCCATGCCGGACGATAGCGATTTGCTTTCTGCCTACGAAACATGGCTTCCTGATGCGCAGCTGCGGCGGCAGATTTTCGTCGATACACCCGCATCGCTGTTTTTCGGTCGCTGACCGCAAGGAGATTTGACGCATGAAGCTGGGACTGGAAGGCAAACGCGCACTGGTATTGGGCGCCAGCAAGGGGCTGGGCGCGGCGATTGCGCTGGGCCTCGCCAATGAAGGCGCGCAGGTGATCGGCGCCGCGCGCAGCGTGGATCTGGTCACGGCGCTGGACGGCCAGGTCGACAAGAGCCTCAATGGCTCGATTACCGGCCGCAAGCTCGATCTGGCCGACGGACAATCCGTTGCAGCGCTCAGCGAAGCGCTGATCGCTGAGGGTGGCGTCGATATCATCATCAACAATTCGGGCGGGCCGGCGCCGGGCGAAGCCGCGAGCGTGCCGCTTTCGGCCTGGAATGCCGGCTTCGAATCCATGGTGGCCAATATCATCACGCTCAACCAGGCGCTGCTGCCGGCCATGACCGCGCGCGGCTGGGGGCGCATCGTGACCCTCACATCGTCCGGCGTCGAAGCGCCCATCGCCCGGCTGGCGATTTCCAATGCCTTGCGGCAGGCGCTGGTGGGGTGGTCCAAGACGCTGGCGAGCGAAGTCGCTGCGTCCGGGATCACGGTCAATGTGGTGGTGCAGGGCCGTATCCATACCGACCGCGTCGATGAACTCGACGCGGCTGCGGCAAAACGGCAGAATATGGAGATCGACGCGGTGCGCCGGGCTTCCATCGCGACCATTCCAGCGGGCCGTTATGGGCGCCCGGAGGAACTGGCCGATGCGGTGGTTTTTCTGGTCAGTGAGCGGGCCAGTTATATCACCGGCTCACGCATCAGGATCGATGGCGGAATGATCCGCTCGATCTGATAGAGGGCTCGGGGGCAGATGGCGAAACCGTCGGGCCGCCCCCAGTGCCTCAAGGCTTAGCTGCTGCTGGACAGCGTTTCGGGCGTGCCGAATTCACCGCGACCATAGGATTCGCCGGCGCCGGCACCGGTGTTCAGCGACTGGCCGTTCGGGCGAACTGGCTGGAAGGTGTCCTTGTCGAAGAACTGCGTCGTCGTGGTGCCATCAGCGGCAGTCACGGTGGCGCGGATCGCCTGGCCCCAGGCTTCAAGACCGGTGGCTTCGATGCCGCGTTCGGCAAGGGTGCGCTCGATGTTGAACTTGGAATGACCGAACAGATCATCATTGGTGGTGAGGCTGGCGGCATTGGCCATGCCCGGCAGGGCGAAGGCGGCAGCGGCGGTAGCAAGAATAGCAAAAGCAAAGGTTTTCATTTGAGGTCTTCCTTTCGAAGGTGACGTCAAACTAGGACTGCAAGATTGCCCCAAGCTTGCGGCCCGCAGAAAAGTGAAATTTTTTTACCGAAACGAAGCCATTGATTATAAAATGCTATTTCTAACATGAACGCATTGTAATGAATGCGCCCCGCAAGGCTTTGCACATTGCTGCCACAATCGAATCCGACAGGCGGGCCAAAGCGAGCCTGCCGGAAATAGCCATCAGGCGGTGGCCGGTTTTTCGGCTTCCGCCTCACCATGATGGGCCGGCTTGCCGGGCATCAGGCGCTTGACGAAGCGCGACAGGCTTTCGGTATAGGTCAGGATCACCGGCACCACGACCAGGGTCAACAGCGTCGAGCTGATCAGCCCACCGATCACCGCATGGGCCATGGGCGCGTTCTGCCCGCTGCCTTCATGCAGGCTGAGCGCCAGCGGCAGCATGCCGAACACCATGGCCAACGTGGTCATGATGATCGGCCGGAAGCGGGTAACGCCGGCTTCCACCAGGGCATCGTAGAGATTGAGCCCGTCCTTGACCTTGTGGTTGGCATTGTCGACCAAGAGGATGGCGTTTTTCACCACCAGGCCCATCAGCATGATGAAGCCGATCATGCTCATCATATTGAGCGTCGAGCCGCCGATCAGCAGGCCCAGGATAACGCCGACCAGCGACAGCGGCAGCGACATCATGATGGCGATCGGCTGCAGGAAGCTGCCGAACTGGCTGGCGAGCACCAGATAGATGAAGACCACCGCGAGCAGCAGCGCGGCGCCGGCCGAAGCCGCCGTATCGCCCAATTGCTCGGCATCGCCACCCATGGAGATGCGATAGCCGGGCGGCAATTCCATCTCGTCCATGGCCTGCTGGATGGCCGGCATGACATCGCCAATGGTGACGCCGGAAATATTGGCGTCCACGGTGATCTGGCGGGTCAGGTCCCGGCGCTGGATTTCGCCCGGGCCGGTCGACATGGCGACATCGGCGACATCACCCAGCCGCACCACTGACGTATCGGTGCGCGCGATGGGCAGGCTATACAGCGCCTCGACCTGGTCGCGTTCCTGCGGCGGCAGGCGGACGATGAGCTTATAGGTCTCCTCCTCCGGCGATGTCCATTCGCTGACCTCTTCGCCGCTCAGCATCGGCTGCAGAATGGCACCGATCTGCTGCATGGAGACGCCAACTTCGCTGGCCAAGTCCTGGTTGACGCGAATGCCGACCACCGGTTGGGCCGCCTCGAGCGAGCTTTCGATATCGGCCAGGCCGTTGATATTGGCCAGCTTGCCCGTGAACTCATCCGCCAGGCGGCCCAAGGTGGCGAAGCTGTCGCCGTAGAGCGTAACCTGCACGGGCTTGGTCACCCCGCCGCCCAAGCCGCTGGCGACGCCGACGACCGTGGTGATGCCGGGCACCTGGGCCAGCACGTCACGGGCCGGGCCGGTCATTTCATGGGGCATGCGGTCGCGCTGGCCCGGCGGCACCATGGAAACCAAGATGCTGGCCGAGTTTTCGCCCGACGCGCTCTGGCCGGCATTGATGGTTGCATAGGTGCGCTCCACCTCAGGCATTTGTCGCAACAGCGCCTCGATCTGGCGTACCTTGTCGCCGGTATAGGCCAGCGAGGAGCCCTGCGGGGTTTCCACCTCGACGGTGAATTCGCTGTTATCGCTGGGCGGCACGAATTCCACGCCCACCAAAGGCAGCAGCAGGAAGCTCGAGAAGAACAGCGCGACCGCCGTGCCGAGCGTGGCGATGCGATGGCGCAGGCTCCAGCGCAACACGCTGCGATAGCGTTCGCTGAGCCAGCCGAAAAACTCATCGAACTTGGCGACCAGCCGACCGATCGGGCCGCGCTTGGCATTGGGCTCGGAAGCCGGATCATACCAGACGCTGCTCATCATCGGGTCGAGTGTGAAGGCCACGAACAGCGAGATCAGCACGGCCACCGAAACAGTGACGCCGAATTGCAGGAAGAAGCGGCCGATCATGCCTTCCATGAAGGCCACGGGCAGGAACACCGCGACGATGGACAGCGTCGAGGCCAGCACCGCCAGCCCGATTTCATTGGTGCCATCGACCGCAGCCTGGAAGTGGCCCTTGCCCATATGCAGGTGGCGCATGATATTTTCACGCACCACGATGGCATCGTCGATCAGGATACCCACCGAAAGCGACAGCGCCATCAGCGTCATCATGTTGAGGGTGAAGCCCAGCATATAGAGCACGATCATGGTGCCGATGATCGAAATGGGCAGGGTCAGCCCCGTGATGACGGTCGAGCGCCACGAATTGAGGAACAGGAAGACGATCAGCACGGCGAGCACGGCGCCTTCCACGATCATGTTCTGCACAGTGTGGAAGGACTGCTCCACCTCGACTGAATTGTCGCGCACCACGTCGATATGAACGCCGGCCGGAAGCTCGCTCTGTTCGAGCCGTTCCAGCGTCTGGTGGATGGCATGCGCCACGCCAACGGTATTGGCGCCCTGCACCTTGAGAATGTCGATGGACAGCGCCCGCTCGCCATTGATGAAGGCCAGACTTTCATCGTCGCCGGGGCCCGAGTTGATCGTGGCGACCTCGCCCAGGCGTACGGGCTGGCCGCCGGTGCGGGCCACGATGATATTGGCGAAATCGTCGATGTTGCCGATCTTGCCCTCGATCTGGATCGAGCGGGCGACCGAGCCTTCGGTAATGCTGCCGGCCGGCAGGTCGCGATTGTTCTGGGCGATGGCGGTCATGACATCGCTCATCGACACGCCAAAGGCATCGAGCCGGTCGGGATCGACCTGCACGTCGATTTGCGTCGGCACGCCACCGACCAGTGTCACGCTGCCCACGCCCTGCACATTGCGCAGGCGATCCACCACGACATCGTCGGCCAGGTCGGTCAATTCGCTGGGCGAGAGCGTGTCGGAGCGAATGGCCAGCGAGACGATCGGCATGGCGGCCGGATCGAAGCGCAGGATCTGCGGCTTATCGGCATTTTGCGGCAGGTCGGCCTCGATGGAGGACATCTTGTCGCGCACTTCCTGCAGCGCTTCGACCGAATTCACCTCCATGTCGAACATGATGACGACCAGCGCCTGGTTCTGCCGGGCCGTCGAGGTCAGTGAGTCGATGCCGCTGATCGTGTTCACCGAATCCTCAATGGGCTTGATGATGTCGTTTTCGACCGATTCAGCCGACGCGCCAGGATAGGAGACGACCACTGCGACGACCGGCAGATCGACATCGGGCAATTGCTCGATGGGCAGGCGTTGGTAAGAATAGATGCCGAACACCATCAGCGCCACCATGACCATGGTGGCAAAGACGGGGTGATTGACGCTGATACGGGTGAGGAACATCGCCTAGTTCTCCACCACGCGAACCTGCATGCCGGCACGTAGGTCATCGAGGCGACCGGAGACGAAAGTGTCGTCCACATCGAGGCCCGAGGTCAGCTCGGTGACGCGGGCGGCGCGCCAGCTGCGCGATGCCTCGACGGGCTGGCGCACCAGGTCGCCATCGACGATTTTGAGCACGAATTCCCCCGCGTCATCCTCGCGGATGGCCGCTGGCGGCACCGCGAGGGTGTTTTCGGCCTCGGCAGTGACGATCTGGCCGGTGGCAAACATGCCGCCGCGCAATTCGCCGCCGGGATTGTCGACGGTGACCAGCACGGGAACGGTGCGCGTGCCGGCGGTGGCGACCGGACTGATGCCGGCGACGCTGCCGCTGAACTCGCGCCCGGGCAAGCCTTCGACGGCCAGCGTGACATGCTGGCCGGGCTGCAAAGTCGGGCTGGCGCTGACCGGCACATAGGCGGTCATTTCCATCACCGACAGATCAACGATCTGCATGAGATTGGCGCCGGGCGAAGTCACCTGCCCCGGCTCGACCGCCCGCGCGGCCACGACGCCATCGAAGGGCGCCACGATCGTGGCATTGCGCAGGGCGATTTCGGCGGCGGCAACCTGGGCTTCCAGCGCCCGCAGATTGGAGCGCAGTGCATCGACATTGGCGCGCTCGCTGTCGAGATTGGCCGAGGCGACCAGACCGCGATCATTGAGACGTTCGCTGCGGGTCACCTGGGCTTCGGCCTGGGCAAGCTGGGCGCGGGTGGCTTCGGCAGTGCTGCGCTGCTGCTGCAACTGAATGCCCAGCGTTTCGATATCGACCTGCACCAGCACGTCGCCTGCCTGCACCCGGTCGCCGACGCGGAAGTGCACGTCATCAACGGTGCCGCTGACCTGGGAGGACAGGTTTATGGTACGGCGCGGGGCGAGCGAGCCGGTGGCCTTGAGCGTTTCGGTGATCGTCTGGCGCTGCAATGTCGTGACATCGCGGCTGAGGATGAGCTTGACCGGATCGGGTGTTTCGACGGCGGCCACCGGGGTCGCCGCTTCGGGCGCGGTCAATTGCGGCACTAGAATAAAGGCGCCGCCGGCAGCGACGATCAACACGCCAAGACCCCAGAACCAGGGGAATTTGCGCGGCGCCAGGCCGGCATCGAGCAGCGCCTGGCGCTTGCGCTCGCGTCGGGTCAGCGCCCATTCGGGTTTGATAGCGTCGGGGCGTTCCACATGCTTGTCCACGGCATAGCTCCGGCCTAGAGGAAAAGGGAATAGGGTGTTGCCGGCCCGCCCACGCAGAACATGTTCGGCACAAAACCGATGGCAAGGCACAGCAACGTGCCGGTTGTGTGCTGGCAAGCTTGCGTCAACATTGCGCGCGTGAAATGCATGTGCGGACGGCAAAATGTGCGGCCTGGCGCTGTAAGGTTGCGGCAAGGCTTATCGCGGACAATCCAGAGTATTAATGCCCGAGGAGGCAGGTCTGCATGCGACTATTGCTGGTAGAAGATGAGCCCGATATGGCGGCTCTACTGCGCAGCGCGCTGGAAAAACATGATTTCGTAACCGATATCGCGCCCTCGATCGAAGTCGCCATTGAGGCGATCGAAACCATCAGCCATGACCTGGTGGTGCTGGATCGCCAATTGGGCGATGGCGACGGCGCCTCGCTGATCGCCTATCTGCGCAAGCGCCGCCCCAATGTGCCCATCGTTATTCTTTCCGCCCGCGGCTCGGCCAATGATCGGGTGGAAGGGCTCAATCTGGGCGCCGACGATTATCTGCCCAAGCCTTTCGTGGTCAGCGAATTGGTGGCGCGGTTGCGCGCCGTGCTGCGCCGGCCCAGCCAGGTGACGTCCAAGCCGCTGAGCATGGGCAATCTGGCATTTGACCTGAACCAGGGCGAGGTGTTTGTTGCTGGTGAGCGGCTCGACCTGCCGCGGCGCGAATATCTGGTGCTCGAAAGCTTGATGCGCCGGGCCGGGCGGACAGTTCGGCGCAACCTGCTCGAAGAAGAAGTCTATGGCTCGGACGATGAAATCCAGTCCAATTCCCTCGAGGCCCACATCTCCCGGCTGCGTCGCAAGCTGGCGGATGCCGGTGCCTCGGTCATCATCCACCCCGTGCGCGGAGTGGGCTATTTGTTGAAACTGACGTGAAACGACTTTCCCGCAATTCCCTCGCCCACAAGCTGACCCGCCAGATGATCCGCGTGCAGCTGCTGACCCTCGTGCTGTTTTTTGGCCTCGGGGTGTTTCCCACGGTCGTCGCCCCGGTCATCGATTATCTGGGCGATGCCCAGCCGCTCGATCCTCGCGCAACGGCGGCATTTGCGCATAGCCTGGTGGATGTGGAGGGCGACCAGATCAATTACGTGGCCTCGCCCGATCTCGACGCCCTGCGCAGGGACTATCCCAATCTGTGGTTTTACGTGCGCAACCAGTCTGGTGCCTGGGCCGCTCTCGGCGACGTGCCCAAAATGTATCAGGAGCTGGAAGACAATCTCTGGCTGCTGGAAGCGGTCGAGGTGCGCACCACCGATCCCAGCTATGGCTCGCTCCTCGTGCGCACCGAGCAATCGCCGGTCGGCACCGTTCGCGTGATGACCGGCGGCGGACCCACCGTTGGTGTGGCTGCCATCATCAAGAAGGTTTCGGGCCTTTTGGCGCTCGCCATGGTTGCGCTATTGGGCCTTGCCAGCGCGATCACCATTCCCATTATCGTGCGCCGCGAGATGCGCAGCCTCAAGGGCGCGGCCGACGAGGCCGAACTGATCGACATCGATGCCCGCGGCACCAGGCTGTCCACCGAAAGCCTGCCCGACGAGGTGCAGCCGCTGGTCAAGGCGGTCAATGACGGGCTGGCGCGGCTCGACGATTCCTACGCCAAGCGCGAACGGTTCCTCGCCGATTCCGCCCATGAATTGCGCACCCCCATCGCCATCCTGCAGACCCGCATCGAAATGGCCGAGCCCTTCCCCGAAAAGGGTCAATTGCTGGTCGATGCGGCACGGCTGGCCAGCATGGCCGGGCAATTGCTCGATCTGCAGCGCATGGATCTGGGCAGCACCAATTTTGAACCCACCGAGTTGGGCGACATGGCCAGCAATGTGGTGGGCGATCTGGCCCCGCTGGCCATTGCCGCGGGCTATGAACTCTCGCTCAATGCGCCTGACGATCCGGTCATGGTGCAGGGCGACAGCAGCAGCTTGAGCCGCGCGCTGACCAATATCATCCAGAACGCCATCGCCTATGGCGGCAAGCATGGCGAGATCATCGTCGAAGTGGGCCGTGACGGCACGATTGCGGTCAGCGACGAGGGCCCCGGTATTCCCGCCAGCGAGCGCGACCGGGTGTTCGAGCCCTTCTATCGGGTCAAGCCATCCTCGCATGGTGCGGGGCTGGGCCTCAACCTGGTGGAAGCAATTGTGCGGCGCCACCACGGCTATATCACCATTGCCGACGCGCCCTCGGGCGGGGCCAGCGTTATCGTCACGCTGCCACTGTTGCGCGCCGCTGCAACAAAAAAGGAATTGGAGCCGGCACTGTAAGGCCCACGCAATCTTGGGGGATCAATCTGGCGTCAGTACAGCGGACAAGCGCCTCATGCCGAGGCGGACCAAACCGCCCGCTGCGCAGCGATTTCTCAGGAGTATGACTCAAGTGTCCCTTCGCACCCTTACCCTCGCCGCCCTGCTGAGCGGCACTGCCGTCGTCGCATCGGTTTCCGCCACCCAGGCTGCCGATCTTTATACCCCGGCGCCCGCCCAGGTCGCCTATCCCGACGCGGGCCTGGCCGTCGCCAGCGACACCTGGACCGGCTTTTACGCTGGTGCCCATGCCGGTGTGGTCAGCGCCGACGATTTCGACAACAGCAACTTCTCGGGCGGCGTCCAGGCCGGCTATCTGCAGCAGTTCGACCAGTTCGTGGTCGGCGGCGAAGTCTCGGGCACGCTCAGCGACGAGCTGCGCTACGAACTCACCCCCGATGCCGGCCTGACGCAGAACTGGTCGCTGGCCGCCAAGGGCCGCGCCGGCGTGGCGCTGGGCAGCACCCTGATCTACGGCACGGCCGGCGTTTCGCTGGCTGAGCTGGAGCCCTCGGGCACCACCACTTCGGGCAAGGACACCTATGCCGGCGCCGTGTTCGGCGCAGGCGTCGAGCAGGACCTGGGCAACAATATCAGCGTGCGCGCCGAATATCTGCAGACCCGCTATTTCGACGTGGACAGCGCCGTTGCCGGCGTCGGTCGCACCGACGATCTGACCAATCATGCCGTCACTCTCGGCGTGAACTATCGCTTCTAAAATAACGGCCGCGCTGCATTGCGGCCGCTCATCGTGCATTGACCTCCATCGGCACGACACGGAAAATCGGGGCTTCGGCTCCGATTTTTTCGTTTTTCACACCCCAATCGCCCGAACTGGATTACAAGAGCCGCCTTTGGGGCAAACCGCCCGGGCGGCAGGAGACTATTTATGAGCGCGATGGACGGCGCGGCGAGCATGGAGCAAGCCCCCATTCGTTCCGAACTCTGGCGCGGCATCAAGGGCTGCATTCCGGTTCTGCTCGGCATCATCCCCTATGCGCTGGTGCTGGGCGCGCAGGCCGCGCAAAAGGGCCTGAGCGTCATCGAAGTGCCGTTGATGACCGGGCTGAACTTTGCCGGTGGCTCGGAATTTGCCGCCATCCAGCTCTGGACTTCGCCGCCCCATATCGTGCTGATCGTGGCCATCACCTTCCTGGTCAATAGCCGGCATCTGCTGATGGGCGCGGCCATCGCGCCCTTCCTGCGGCATCTGCCCAAGCGCAAGGCATTGCCCGCTTTGTTCGCCATGACCGACGAAAGCTGGGCGCTTGGCCTAGCCGATGCCAAGGAGCGGGCCGAACGGGGCCTGCAGCCGGCATTCAGCCTGCCCTATTATATCGGGACGGCGCTGGTATTTTATGTGTCCTGGGTGGCGTTCACCACGCTGGGCGCGGCGCTCGGCCCGGTGCTGGGCGACGTGGAAGCCTATGGCTTCGACATGGCATTCCCCGCCGTGTTCCTCGTGCTGATGGCCGGCATGTGGAAGGGCTTTGCCGCCGCCCGGCCCTGGCTGGTGAGTCTGGTGGTCGCGGCTGTGACGTATCTCCTGGTGCCCGGTGCCTGGTATGTGGCGGCCGGCGCAGTCTCCGGCCTGATCGCGGCCTATGTGCTGGCGGGAGACGAGGCATGATCGATCCCTTGACCGTTCTCACCATCGTGCTGATGGCCTCGGCCACCTATTGCACGCGGATCATCGGCTATCTGGTGCTGCGCAATCGCACGCTCAGCCCCCGCGCCACTGCGCTGATGGAAGCGGCGCCCGGCTGCGTACTGATTTCGGTGATCGCGCCGCATTTCGTCGCCAATAATCCCGCCGACCTGATCGCCATTGCCATCACCCTGCTCGCCGCCACGCGCCTTTCCATGCTGCCCACGGTGATTGTTGCCGTCGCCGCCACGGGCCTGTTGCGGCATTTTATTGGCTAGAAAAATTCCGTCACAAATCGGCTTGCCATTGCCGCCGCAAGCTGATTGATTGCGCCCATCCACAGGGGTGCTCCGTATAGCCGGGGCTGAGACGCGGGCGGCAAGCCTGCAAACCCTAGTAGCTGATCTGGGTAATACCAGCGGAGCGAGGCGGGGCTATGTATTCTGGCGCACAGATTTCCATCTATCCTATGGCCGACGATTTTGTCGGCGTCATCCTGGGCGCGCTGAGCGCGCTCGATCCCTATCGCGATCGCCTGCAAGTGCAGACCGACGATATCTCCACCCTGTTGGTCGGCGCGCCCGAAGTGCTGTTTCCGGCCATGCGCGATCTGTTCGTCGCGGCAGCGAAAAGCGGCAAGCATTGCGTCTTGCATGCCACGATTTCGCGCGGTTGCCCGGGCGAGCCCGATGATGCTGTCTGCTACACCACCGAATATGGCGGGCCCGTCCTGCCGCTCGAGCAGCGCAAGCAAATGGCGCTGGATTCCGTGCAAGCGGCGCCGGTGACAGACATGCCGAGCGCGGCGCAGTTTTCGCTCTATGTGATGGATACCAATGATCACATGGACGAAATCTACGGCTGCATCGACTTTCTCAAGCAGTCCGGCACCTTCGATCGGGCCAAGAATTTCTGCACCAAGCTGGGCGGTGACGCCGGTGCGGTTTTCGCCACGGTGCAGGCAGCGCTCTGCCGCTTCGGCCCGCCCGAGGGACACGTCACGATTGACCTGACGGTCTCGGCGAATAGCCCGACGGTACGTACTTCCTGAGATTCAGCTCCAACTGAGTTTGGCGAGCCCCGATCTGCCTCCCTCCCCCTTGAGGGGAGGGATTGAGGGTGGGGGTGTCGGAACATCCACTGGCAATGAGTTCGTGGAGACTACGACACCC